>NZ_JVJI01000131.1:0-63076 GCF_001072665.1 Streptococcus pseudopneumoniae
AAATCAAATTCAAACCACGTCAACGTCGCCTTGCCGTACTCAAGTACAGCCTGCGGCTAGTTTTCTAGTTTGCTCTTTGATTTTCATTGAGTATAAATAGATAGAAAAGAAAATCTTGTACAAGTTCCTGACAATTTCTTTCTTTTAATGTATAATAGTGGAAAAGAGGTAAAACGAGGTATGGTTATGGAAGCAGTTCTTTACTCAACATTCCGAAATCATTTAAAAGACTACATGAAAAAGGTAAATGATGAATTTGAGCCTTTGACAGTGGTCAATAAAAATCCAGATGAGGACATTGTAGTTCTTTCAAAGAGCGAATGGGACAGTATTCAGGAAACACTGAGAATCGCTCAAAATAAGGAGTTATCTGACAAGGTCTTGCGAGGAATGGCTCAAGTCCGTGCTGGAAGCACTCAAGTCCATGTTATTGAGGAGTGAGGAATGCTGCTCAAGTTTACAGAAGATGCCTGGGCAGATTATTGCTACTGGCAAACTCAGGATAAGAAAACACTAAAAAGAATCAATAAACTAATCAAGGATATTCAACGTGATCCCTTTACAGGAATAGGAAAACCAGAGCCGCTCAAATATGATTACCAAGGAGCCTGGTCACGGCGTATTGACGCAGAAAATCGCTTGATTTATATGATGGATGAAGATAGCGTGGCTTTCCTGTCTTTCAAAGATTATTACTAAGTCTACTGTAAAGTAGGCTTTTTCTAAAATTTTTACTAAACTATGACTTCTAAGAAATAGAGATTGCGCTAATAAATTTTATGTAATTAAATTCCGAATTCCTCAAAACATATTCTATTTTAGGTTTGTGAAAATCACTTTTTTATGGTAGAATGTAAAAGAATGTATGTCATTCGGAATAACAATAAAATGAGGTAAAAACATGGAAATCATGTCGCTTGCGATTGCTGTTTTTGCCGTCATCATTGGTTTAGTCATTGGATATGTCAGCATCTCAGCTAAGATGAAATCATCTCAGGAAGCTGCGGAGTTGATGCTTTTAAATGCTGAACAAGAAGCAACTAATTTACGTGGACAAGCTGAGCGTGAAGCAGATTTACTTGTTAATGAAGCCAAGCGTGAAAGCAAGTCTCTTAAAAAAGAAGCACTATTGGAGGCCAAAGAAGAAGCCAGAAAATACCGTGAAGAAGTGGACGCTGAATTCAAATCAGAACGTCAAGAACTCAAACAAATCGAAAGTCGTTTGACCGAGCGAGCTACTAGCCTCGACCGTAAAGACGACAATTTGACGAGTAAAGAACAAACACTTGAACAAAAAGAACAAAGTATTTCTGATAGAGCGAAAAACCTTGATGCGCGTGAAGAGCAATTAGAGGAAGTCGAAAGACAAAAAGAAGCAGAACTAGAGCGTATTGGTGCCCTGTCTCAGGCAGAAGCACGAGATATTATCTTGGCTCAGACAGAGGAAAACTTGACCAAGGAGATTGCTAGCCGTATTCGCGAAGCTGAGCAAGAGGTCAAGGAACGTTCTGACAAAATGGCCAAGGACATCTTAGTTCAAGCTATGCAACGTATCGCTGGTGAATATGTAGCAGAGTCAACAAACTCAACGGTTCATCTGCCAGACGATACTATGAAGGGACGCATTATTGGTCGTGAAGGTCGTAACATTCGTACCTTTGAAAGTTTGACAGGGGTCGATGTGATTATCGACGATACACCAGAAGTGGTGACCTTGTCAGGATTTGATCCGATTCGTCGTGAAATTGCCCGTATGACAATGGAAATGTTGCTCAAAGATGGTCGTATCCACCCAGCTCGTATCGAAGAGTTGGTTGAGAAAAACCGTCAAGAGATTGACAATAAGATCCGTGAATACGGTGAGGCGGCAGCCTATGAGATTGGTGCGCCAAACCTTCATCCAGACTTGATGAAGATTATGGGACGTTTGCAGTTCCGTACTTCTTATGGACAAAATGTCTTGCGCCATTCGATTGAGGTTGCTAAGTTGGCTGGTATTATGGCCAGCGAACTTGGTGAGAATGCGGCTCTTGCCCGTCGTGCTGGATTCCTTCACGACATTGGTAAAGCTATTGACCGCGAGGTTGAAGGTAGCCATGTGGAAATCGGTATGGAACTGGCACGTAAGTACAAGGAACACCCAGTTGTGGTCAATACGATTGCTAGCCACCACGGTGATGTCGAAGCCGAAAGTGTCATTGCAGTGATCGTTGCTGCAGCAGACGCCTTGAGCGCGGCTCGTCCAGGTGCTCGTAGTGAGTCTCTTGAAAGCTATATCAAGCGTCTTCATGATTTGGAAGAAATTGCTAACAGCTTTGAAGGGGTACAAAATAGCTTTGCCCTTCAAGCAGGACGTGAAATCCGCATCATGGTAAATCCAGGACAAATCAAGGACGACAAAGTCACAATCTTAGCTCACAAAGTTCGTGAGAAAATTGAAAACAATCTCGATTATCCAGGAAATATCAAGGTAACCGTGATTCGCGAGCTTCGTGCAGTAGATTATGCTAAATAAATAAGAAAGAGCAGTTGAAAAATTACTGCTTTTTTGTTACACTAGATAGAAAGACTGTAAAGGATAATCTGGCTTTTTGCCATTATTCTAGAGAAATGTTATTTCACAGACTGACTAAAAGGAGACACAATGGCAGACCGAGGCTTACTAATCGTTTTTTCTGGTCCTTCAGGGGTTGGAAAAGGAACGGTTAGAAGAGAGATTTTTGAGAGTTCTGAAAACCAATTTCAATACTCTGTATCGATGACGACACGTGCACAACGTCCGGGAGAAGTGGATGGTGTTGACTATTTCTTCCGTACTCGCGAAGAGTTTGAAGAGCTGATTCGTCAAGGACAGATGTTGGAATATGCAGAATATGTTGGCAACTACTATGGAACGCCTCTGACCTACGTCAATGAAACCTTGGACAAGGGAATCGATGTTTTCCTTGAAATTGAAGTTCAGGGTGCTCTCCAGGTTAAGAAAAAGGTTCCAGATGCTGTCTTTATCTTCCTGACACCACCAGATTTGGATGAATTGCAAGATCGTTTGGTAGGACGTGGAACAGATAGTGCAGAAGTGATTGCCCAACGAATCGAAAAGGCCAAGGAAGAAATTGCCCTTATGCGTGAGTATGATTATGCGATTGTCAACGATCAGGTGCCCCTAGCTGCTGAGCGTGTCAAACGTGTGATCGAAGCAGAGCACTTCCGTGTGGATCGTGTCATTGGTCACTATCAGGAGATGTTACCAAAGTCTCCAACTACCCGATAAAATTTAGAAAATAGGTACAAGCAAATGATGTTAAAACCCTCTATTGATACCTTGCTCGACAAGGTTCCATCAAAATATTCACTCGTAATCTTGGAAGCAAAACGTGCCCACGAATTGGAAGCAGGTGCGCCAGCAACTCAAGGTTTCAAGTCTGAAAAATCAACTCTTCGCGCTTTAGAAGAAATCGAATCAGGAAACGTTACAATTCACCCAGATCCAGAAGGAAAACGTGAAGCAGTGCGTCGCCGTATCGAAGAAGAAAAACGCCGCAAAGAAGAAGAAGAAAAGAAAATCAAAGAGCAAATTGCTAAAGAAAAAGAAGATGGTGAAAAAATTTAAGGTTGGGGGGACTCAATCTTATTTTTTCTATTGCAAGAATGTACTGACAAGGAGGAGGTGAGAAGATGGCCATAGCCAAGATTATTGTAGATGTGCCCTTGATGCAGACGGACCAGCCCTATAGTTACAGGATTCCTGAGGAATTTGAGGGAATGCTGGAAGTTGGAATGAGGGTTCACGTGCCCTTTGGTAAGGGAAATCGCCTGATTCAAGGGATTGTTCTTGGTTTGGAGTCCCAATCAGACGAGGAAGAGATGGAACAAGATTTAAAAGATATAGCCGAGGTGCTGGATTTTTCTCCTGTTCTCACGCAAGAACAACTCTGGCTGGCTGAGGAGTTACGCAAGTCCGTCTTCTCATACAAAATCTCCATCCTCAAGGCCATGCTTCCAGGATTTCTGAACTCCAGCTATGACAAGATTCTCTATCCTTTGGCAGGTCTGAGTCAGGAAGACCGAGAGCGCTTGTTTGGTTCTGAAGATTCACTAGCCTTTTCTTCTCTGGATCTAGCTAAGCAAGCTGAAATGATGCGATTGACTAGAAAAGGTCTGCTTGGTCTGGAATATCAGGCAGTCGATCAAAAGAAGGTCAAAACCCAGTCTTGGTATGAGGTGAATCTTGCTCAATTAAAAAGTGTAGAGATTTCTGCACGTGCCAAGAAAAAGGTGGAATTGAGAGACTATTTACTGTCTCATCCTGAGAGTGCTTCCTTGGCTAGTTTGTTAGAATCCTACTCGCGGGAGCAAGTCAACTTCTTTGTAGAACAAGGTGCTGTGACCATAGTCCAAAAGGAAGTTCAACGCTCAGCTGCTTATTTTGAGGGCATTGAGGTAAGTCGGCCTTTGGAGTTGAATCCAGAGCAAAGGCAGGCGCGTGATGCGGTTGTCAGTGCGATTGGCAGTCATCAGCCTCCCTTCCTTCTTCAAGGGATTACAGGAAGTGGGAAGACAGAGGTTTACTTGCAGATTATCCAAGGGGCCTTGGATAAGGGCAAAACTGCTATTTTGCTTGTACCTGAGATTTCCCTGACTCCTCAGATGACGGAGCGTTTTATAGCACGTTTTGGGGACAAGGTTGCCATTCTTCACTCTGGCCTGTCCAATGGTGAAAAGTATGATGAATGGCGCAAGGTGGAACGCGGCGATGCTCAAGTTGTTGTTGGCGCCAGATCTGCCATCTTTGCTCCGCTGAAAAATTTAGGTGTTATGATTATCGATGAGGAGCACGAAGCGACTTATAAGCAAGACAGTAATCCCCGCTACCATGCTAGAGAGGTGGCTGTTTTACGGGCCCAATACAATCAAGCGGCATTGGTTCTTGGTTCCGCGACACCGAGCTTAGAAAGCCGTGCGCGAGCTGGCAAAGGCGTTTATCAACATTTACGTCTGACCCAACGCGCCAATCCTTTAGCTAGGATCCCTGAGGTTCAAGTAATTGACTTTCGAGACTATATCGGACAAAATGAGACGTCAAACTTCACGCCACCTTTGCTAGAGGCTATTCAGGACCGTCTAGCTAAAAAAGAGCAGGTGGTTCTTATGCTCAATCGTCGTGGTTATTCTAGCTTTGTCATGTGTCGGGAGTGTGGGACCGTGGATACTTGTCCCAACTGTGACATTTCCTTGACCTTGCACATGGATACCAAGACCATGAACTGCCATTATTGTGGCTTTTCGAAGGATATTCCTCAGGTCTGTCCTAACTGTAAGAGCCGAAGTATTCGTTACTATGGGACAGGGACACAAAAGGCTTATGATGAGCTGGCAGAACTCTTTCCGCAGGCGCGCATTTTGCGGATGGATGTGGACACGACTCGTAAGAAAGGTAGTCACCAAGCTCTGCTTGACCAGTTTGGGCGAGGAGAAGCAGATATTTTACTAGGTACTCAGATGATTGCCAAGGGATTGGATTTTCCCAATGTGACTTTGGTCGGAGTGCTCAATGCGGATACGGCTTTGAATTTGCCTGACTTCCGTTCTTCTGAGAGAACCTTCCAACTTTTGACTCAGGTTGCAGGCCGGGCAGGTCGTGCTGAAAAAGCTGGGCAGGTCTTGATTCAGTCTTACAATCCTCAGCACTACGCTATTCGATTTGCCAAGGATCAGGATTACGAAGGTTTTTATGCCTATGAAATGGGTATCAGACGACAACTTGGTTATCCACCTTACTATTTCACCATTGGCATTACCCTTTCTCACAAGAAGGAAGAAGAGGTGGTCAAACGTGCTTATGAAGTTATGAACATTTTGCGGTCAGGATTGTCAGAGACCAGTAACATTCTTGGGCCGACGCCCAAACCCATTGCCCGTACCCACAACCTCTATCATTACCAGATTTTAATTAAATACCGTTTAGAAGATGAGCTGGGGCCGACCCTCAACCAGGTCTTGGCCTTGACTCAAGAACGTGAAAATAGTGAGCTCCGTCTTAGTATTGACCATGAGCCACAGCAATTTTTATAAGAAGGAGAAGATATGACAAAATTAATCTTTATGGGGACACCCGACTTTTCAGCAACAGTTTTAAAAGGGCTTTTGACAGATGACCGTTACGAAATTCTAGCCGTTGTGACCCAGCCAGACCGTGCTGTCGGACGTAAAAAAGTGATCCAGGAGACCCCAGTTAAACAAGCTGCCAAAGAGGCAGGACTTCCTATCTACCAACCTGAAAAATTATCTGGAAGTCCAGAGATGGAAGATATTATGAAGCTAGGAGCAGATGGAATTGTGACTGCTGCTTTTGGGCAGTTTCTCCCAAGTAAACTCCTTGATAGCATGGACTTTGCGGTTAATGTTCACGCCTCCCTTCTTCCAAAACACCGTGGTGGAGCGCCAATCCATTATGCCTTGATTCAAGGAGATGAGGAAGCTGGTGTGACCATTATGGAAATGGTCAAGGAAATGGATGCAGGAGATATGATTTCTCGTCGTAGTATTCCAATCACGGATGGGGACAATGTCGGCACCTTGTTTGAGAAATTAGCGCTAGTTGGTCGTGATTTGCTTTTGGATACTTTGCCTGCCTACATTGCTGGTGACATCAAACCTGAACCACAGGATCCAAGTCAGGTTACTTTCTCGCCAAATATCAAGCCAGAAGAAGAAAAACTAGATTGGACTAAGACCAATCGTCAACTTTTCAACCAAATCCGTGGGATGAACCCGTGGCCTGTTGCCCATACTTTCCTTAAGGGTGACCGCTTTAAGATTTATGAAGCCCTACCAGTAGAAGGTCAGGGAAATCCAGGTGAGATTCTCTCTATCGGCAAGAAAGAATTGGTTGTCGCAACAGCAGAAGGAGCTCTATCCCTCAAACAAGTGCAGCCAGCTGGTAAACCTAAGATGGACATTGCTTCCTTCCTCAATGGAGTTGGACGGACATTGACTGTAGGAGAACGATTTGGTGACTAAAGTAGAAACGGCTAGAAGTATAGCCCTAGCAGTGCTAGAGGATGTTTTTATCAATCAAGCATACTCAAATATCGCCTTAAATAAGCACCTCAAGGGTAGTCAACTTTCTGTAGCAGATAAGGGCTTGGTGACAGAGATTGTCTACGGAACGGTAGCCCGCAAACTCACCTTAGAATGGTATCTATCCCACTTTATCGAAGACAGAGACCAGTTAGACAGCTGGCTTTATGTTCTGCTTCTTATGAGTACCTACCAGCTCCTCTATTTGGACAAGATTCCAGACCATGCTGTGGTCAATGAAGCAGTAGAATTGGCCAAAGTTCGTAAAAAAGGCAGTGAAAAATTAGTCAACGCCGTCCTTCGTCGTATTCTGCGTGAAGGCTGGCCAGATATTGCCAGCATCAAGCGAAAAAACAAGCGTGATTCCATTGCCTATTCTCTCCCAGTTTGGCTAGTTGCCAAGCTCAAGGAAGAATACGGAGAAGAGCGAGCACAAGCTATTTTTGAAAGTCTTTTGGTGCGTAACAAGGCCAGCATTCGTGTAACGGACCTAGGACGAAAAGAAGAAATCCAAGTCTTGTTGGAGGCCAGTGATTCATCCTTGTCTCCCTCTGGTCTTGTGAAGGAGCAGGGGCATTTTGCAGGCCATGATTTGTTTGCGGATGGAGCCATTACCATCCAAGACGAGTCTAGTCAGCTGGTTGCTCCGACGCTTGATTTACAAGGTGATGAGCAGGTTCTAGATGCCTGTGCGGCTCCGGGTGGAAAAACAGCCCATATAGCTTCTTATCTCACGACAGGTCAGGTTACGGCTTTGGACTTGTACGACCACAAGTTGGACTTAATTCAAGAAAATGCCCAACGTTTAGGAGTTGCAGATCGAGTTCAAACGCAAAAATTAGATGCCAGAAAGGTGCATGAGTTTTTTGGTCAGGATTCATTTGATAAGATTTTGGTGGATGCTCCCTGTTCAGGAATCGGTCTTCTGCGCCGTAAACCAGACATTAAATACAATAAAGAAACGGCAGATTTCGCGTCCTTGCAGGAAATTCAGCTAGAAATATTAGGTAGTGTTTGTCAAACACTACGCAAAGGTGGTATAATAACTTATAGTACCTGTACTATTGTCTCAGAGGAGAACTTTCAAGTCGTACAGGCATTTTTAGAAAGTCATCCTGAATTTGAGCAGGTAACACTAGAACATGAATGTAAGGATATCATGAAAGATGGCTGTATCCTCATCACACCTGAATTGTATGGAAGTGATGGATTCTTCATCAGTCAATTTCGCAAGATATCGGATTAGGAAGGAACTAACACATGGAAATTTCATTATTAACAGATGTTGGTCAGAAACGAACAAATAACCAAGACTATGTCAACCACTATGTCAATAGAGCTGGACGTACCATGATTATCCTAGCTGATGGTATGGGAGGTCATCGCGCAGGGAATATCGCTAGTGAGATGGCGGTAACAGACCTGGGTGTAGCTTGGGTTGATACACAAATCGATACGGTTAATGAAGTGCGTGAATGGTTTGCGAACAACCTTGAGATTGAAAATCAAAGGATTAACCAATTGGGACAAACTGAAGCCTATAAAGGAATGGGAACAACCCTTGAGGCTGTAGCCATTATTGATAATCAGGCTATTTATGCTCACATCGGAGATTCTCGTATCGGTTTGATTCGTGGAGAAGAATACCACCAGTTAACGAGCGACCATTCTTTGGTCAATGAATTGCTTAAGGCAGGTCAATTGACGCCAGAAGAAGCTGCTAGCCATCCACAGAAAAATATTATTACTCAATCTATTGGTCAAAAAGATGAAATTCAGCCTGATTTTGGAATAATCACCCTTGAGCCTGGGGACTATCTCTTACTCAATAGCGATGGTTTGACAAATATGATTTCAGGAAGTGAGATTTCTGATATTGTAACCAGCGATATTTCTTTGGAAGATAAGGCAGCAACCTTGATCCGTTTTGCCAACAATGCAGGTGGTTTAGATAACATCACAGTTGCCCTTATTGCTGTTAATGAGGAGGAAACAGAATGATCCAAATCGGCAAGATTTTTGCCGGGCGGTATCGGATTCTCAAACAGATTGGCCGAGGAGGCATGGCAGATGTTTACTTGGCTAAAGATTTGATTCTAGATGGGGAAGAAGTGGCGGTAAAGGTCCTGAGGACCAACTACCAGACAGACCCGATTGCTGTGGCTCGTTTTCAGCGGGAAGCGAGAGCCATGGCAGATTTGGACCATCCTCATATCGTTCGGATTACAGATATCGGTGAAGAAGAGGGACAACAGTATCTCGCAATGGAATATGTTGCTGGGTTAGATCTCAAACGCTATATCAAGGAACATCACCCTCTTTCAAATGAAGAAGCGATTCGAATCATGGGACAAATCCTTCTGGCTATGCGCTTAGCCCATACTCGAGGGATTGTTCACAGGGATTTGAAACCGCAAAATATCCTTTTGACCCCAGATGGGACTGCCAAAGTTACAGACTTTGGGATCGCAGTAGCCTTTGCAGAGACAAGTCTGACTCAGACCAACTCAATGCTAGGTTCCGTTCATTATTTGTCTCCAGAGCAGGCGCGTGGTTCTAAAGCAACTGTGCAGAGTGATATCTATGCCATGGGGATTATTTTCTATGAGATGCTGACAGGTCATATTCCTTACGATGGGGATAGCGCAGTGACCATCGCCCTCCAGCATTTCCAGAAACCATTGCCATCGGTTATAGCTGAAAATCCATCTGTGCCTCAGGCTTTAGAAAATGTTGTTATTAAGGCAACTGCCAAGAAATTGACAGATCGCTACAAATCAGTCGCTGAAATGTATGTGGATTTGTCGAGTAGTTTGTCTAATAATCGTCGTAATGAACCAAAGCTAGTCTTTGACGATGCAACTAAGGCAGATACTAAAACTCTTCCTAAAGTTCCACAAAGTACTCTGACTTCTATTCCTAAAGCTCCGGTACAAGAGGGAAGACCTCAATCTAAGCCCCAGCCTCATCAGACAGAAAAACCAGTACCTAGTCCAAAGCCAACCAAACGGCGTCGCCTGAAAGCACGTTATCCAATTTTATTGGCGACCTTCTTGTTAGTTGTGGCATCCTTGGTATGGATTTTATATAGAACGCCCGCTACCATTGCCGTTCCAAAGGTGGCAGGTCAGACGGTTGCTGAGGCTAAAGAAGCGCTTAAGAAAGCCAATTTTGAGGTTGGTGAAGAAAAAACAGAGGCTAGTGATAAGGTTGAAGAAGGTCGTGTTATTCGTACCGATCCTGACGCCGGTACGACACGCAAAGAAGGAACAAAAATTAATTTGATTGTGTCTTCTGGTCAGCAGTCTTTCCAACTCGGAAATTATCTTGGAAGAAAATCTAGTGATGTAGTGGCAGAGTTGAAAGGTAAGAAGGTTCCAGAAAATCTAATTAAGATTGAGGAAGAAGAATCCAACGAAATCGAAGCTGGTACAATCATGAAACAAAGTTTACCGGAGGGAACAACCTATGATCTTAGCAAGGCAACTCAAATAGTTCTGACTGTTGCTAAAAAAGTGAATTCTATTTCAATGCCAAGTTATATTGGTTCAACTCGAGAATTTGCAGTTAATAATCTTACAGAGATATATGGAATTAAAAAAGCTAATATCGAAGTTGTAGAAGTGTCTACTGCTCCTGAAGGAACAGGTGAGGAGACTGTTGTAGAGCAAAGTCCAAAACCGGGTGGAAAAATTGATTTAGCCAGCACACGTATTAAAATTTCGATTTATAAACCCAAAACACCACCATCAAGTTCCTCTTCAACGTCAGTTCCACGTGGTAACCAAGGTTCACCTACTACTCCAAATCAAGGGAATCAACAAGGTGGCCAGCAAGGAAATCAACAAGGAACGGTTCCTACTCCGACTCAACCAAATAGTGAAGGAAACCACGAAAATTCTCGTGATTAAACGAATCTTTGTCATGATTTCATGGCAAAGATTTTTTTTGAGTCCGGATTTGTGATAGAATAGAAAGAGTTGATAAAAGGAGGAAAGCATGGAAGAATCAAGAGAATTAAATGCCGTCATCGATGTGATTATGTTAGCTGGAACCATTCTTCTCAAAAGTGGCTCAGAGATTCATCGTGTAGAAGATACCATGATCCGTATTGCGCATTCGCAGGGGATTGTGGATTGCAATGTTCTTGCCATGCCAGCCGCTATCTTTTTCTCCATTGAAAATACCAATATTTCACGAATGAAACGCGTGACTTCCTCTTCTTATAACATCGAAAAAGTCTGCGATGTGAATCAGATTTCTCGTCAGTTGGTCGGGGGGCAGATTGATTTAGAGACAGCCTTCAAGCAATTGACGGCCTTGCAAGCTCAACCCCTTCCTTATACTAAGTTGCAGGTAACTTTGGCTGCGACCTTTAGTGCTCCTTTCTTTTCAATTATGTTTAGTGGAAATATCTACGACGCACTTGGGGCAGGAGTGGCTACCTTATTTGGTTTTGCCTTTTCCCTCTATGTGGAGAAGTTTATCCGAATTCCCTTTGTAACGGCCTTTGCTGGAGCCTTTGTCTTTGGGATGATTGCCCAGTTTTGGGCTCGCTACACAGGTTTTCCCTCAACAGCAGATTTGATTATAGCTGGTGCGGTCATGCCGTTTGTACCAGGGATTGCCTTGACCAATGCGGTTCGTGATATTATGACCAACCACATAAACTCTGGTATGAGTAAGATGTTTGAATCCCTGCTCATTACCCTTGCTTTAGGGGCGGGAACTTCTGTCGCCTTGGTATTGATGAATTAATATGACACTAACAACCTTTTTATTACAAGCAGTAGCAAGTCTTCTTGCTATAATCACTTTTTTAATCGTACTCAATGTTCAACGTTCTATGCTCTTACCAGGAGGAATTTTGGGCATGGCTGTCTGGCTAATTTATCTACTGCTCAAGGAACCGACCAATGTTATTTTGGCTACTTTTATTGCAGCCATTATCGGTTCTTGTGTCAGCCAGATTTTAAGTATTCTTTATAAGACACCTGCTGTGGTCTTTATCTTGGCCATCTTAGCACCTCTGGTTCCGGGTTATCTTTCTTATCGAACAACTGCCTTTTTTGTGACGGGAGATTACAGTCACGCCATTGCCAGTGCTACTTTGGTTGTTATGTTGGCTTTGGTGATTTCCATTGGAATGGCTAGTGGAACAGTGATTCTCAGACTTTATTCTCACTTACGAAAACAGCATAATAGTTAGACTACTAAGCGAATTGATTTGGTGAATCAAGTCTTTTTTCTATCTTTTACTGCTATTTGTGATAAAATAGTATAGAACGATTTTTTACAATGAATGATAAAACAGAGGTAAATATGACAATCGGTATTGATAAGATTGGTTTTGCGACCAGTCAATATGTCTTGAAATTACAAGACTTAGCAGAAGCGAGGGGAATTGACCCTGAAAAATTAAGCAAAGGACTCTTACTCAAGGAATTGAGTATTGCGCCTCTAACTGAGGATATCGTGACCTTGGCAGCCAGTGCAAGTGACTCTATTTTAACTGAGCAAGAAAGAGCAGAAATCGACATGGTCATTGTGGCTACCGAGTCAGGAATTGACCAGAGTAAAGCTGCAGCCGTCTTTGTGCATGGTTTGCTGGGCATCCAGCCCTTTGCTCGTAGTTTCGAGATTAAAGAAGCCTGCTATGGAGCGACAGCTGCCCTTCATTATGCCAAATTGCATGTGGAAAATTCTCCAGAGTCCAAAGTTTTAGTTATTGCCAGTGATATTGCCAAATATGGTATTGAAACACCTGGAGAACCCACTCAGGGTGCTGGAAGTGTGGCCATGTTGATTACACAGAATCCACGCATTATGGCCTTTAATAACGACAATGTGGCTCAGACTCGTGACATCATGGATTTCTGGCGTCCAAATTACTCAACAACTCCTTATGTAAATGGTGTCTATTCTACCCAACAATATTTGGATAGTTTGAAAACGACTTGGCTTGAATACCAAAAACGCTTCCAGCTTACCTTAGATGATTTTGCTGCGGTTTGCTTCCACTTGCCTTATCCTAAATTAGCACTAAAAGGCTTGAAAAAAATCATGGATAAGAGCCTGCCTCAAGAGAAAAAAGACCTCTTGCAAAAGCATTTTGACCAGTCTATTCTCTACAGTCAAAAGGTGGGGAATATCTATACAGGGTCCCTCTTCCTTGGACTCTTGTCTCTCTTGGAAAATACAGATAGCTTGAAGGCTGGCGATAAAATTGCCCTTTATAGTTACGGAAGTGGGGCTGTAGCTGAGTTCTTCAGTGGTGAATTGGTTGAAGGATATGAAGCTTATCTGGATAAGGACCGTTTGAACAAGCTCAACCAACGAACTGCCCTGTCTGTTGCTGACTATGAAAAAGTCTTCTTTGAGGAAGTAGACTTAGATGAAACAAATTCTACCCAGTTTGCTGGCTATGAAAATCAAGATTTTGCCTTGGTTGAAATTGTTGACCACCAACGCCGTTATAGCAAGGTTGAAAAATAATGAAGATAAGTTGGAATGGATTTTCTAAAAAATCATACCATGAGCGCCTTGAGCTGTTAAAAGCTCAGGCGCTCCTTAGTCCTGAGACCCAAGCGAGTTTGGAGCAGGATGAACAGATGAGTGTGACTGTGGGAGACCAGCTGAGTGAGAATGTAGTGGGAACTTTTTCTCTGCCTTATTCGCTGGTCCCAGAGGTTCTCGTTAACGGTCAGGAATACACAGTTCCCTATGTGACAGAAGAACCGTCCGTGGTTGCTGCGGCCAGCTATGCAAGTAAAATCATCAAGCGAGCAGGTGGCTTTACTGCTCAGGTTCATCAGCGCCAGATGATTGGGCAGGTAGCCCTTTATCAAGTTGCTGAACCTGAACAAGCTCAAGAGAAGATTACAAACAAAAAGACTGAGCTCTTGGAACTTGCCAATCAGGCCTATCCTTCTATCGTCAAACGTGGAGGTGGGGCGCGTGATTTGCATGTAGAGCAGATAAAAGGCGAAACTGACTTTCTCGTTGTTTATCTCCATGTCGATACCCAGGAAGCCATGGGTGCTAATATGCTCAACACCATGCTGGAAGCCTTGAAACCAGTCTTAGAAGAACTCTGTCAGGGACAGAGTCTCATGGGGATTCTGTCAAACTACGCGACCGATTCTCTGGTGACAGCAAGCTGTCGCATCGCCTTTCGTTACTTGAGCCGCCAGAAGGACCAAGGACGAGAGATTGCAGAGAAAATTACGTTGGCTAGCCAGTTTGCGCAGGCTGATCCTTACCGAGCAGCTACTCACAATAAAGGGATATTTAACGGTGTTGATGCCATTTTGATTGCCACTGGTAATGACTGGCGTGCCATCGAAGCCGGGGCCCATGCCTTTGCCAGTCGAGATGGACATTACCAAGGTCTTAGCTGCTGGACGCTGGACCTTGAAAGAGAAGAATTGGTCGGTGAGATGACCCTGCCCATGCCTGTAGCGACCAAGGGTGGCTCTATCGGTCTCAACCCTCGTGTAGTCCTCAGTCATGAATTACTGGGAAATCCTTCTGCCAAAGAATTAGCCCAGATTATCGTGTCTATAGGACTTGCCCAAAACTTTGCAGCCCTCAAAGCCTTGGTGAGTACAGGGATTCAGCAAGGCCATATGAAATTGCAGGCCAAATCCTTGGCACTTCTCGCAGGTGCTAGTGAATCTGAGGTATCTCCCCTAGTTGAGCGCCTCATCGCAGATAAAACCTTTAACCTAGAGACAGCCCAGCGCTATCTAGAAAACTTAAGATCATAAAAAAACTCAGACGAATTGGTCTGAGTTTTCTTGTGCTTAAATACTTTTTCCTGGTAATAGGGTAACAGGTAAGAAGTAGCCTGTTGTTGCGACTTCCTTTCCTTCAATTTTCTGCAAGAGAAGATCAACAGTGAGTTGGGCAATCTCTTGCATAGGTTGCTTAATTGTTGTCAAATGAGGGTAGTAGTTCTCGATAAAATAGGTCCCATCGTAGCCGATGACTTTAAGCTCTTCTGGGACAGAAATGCCCAGTTCTTGAGCGATTTTAATGACCAGAATAGCTGTCAAATCATCCGAAGCAAAAATTGCATCTGGCTTTTGTCGAGTCAAGATATTCTTGATTTCCATTTCTTTTCTGACAGGAGAAAAGTCACTGGAAACATTGATAATAGGAGCTTTGGAGAGTACAGATGCAAAACCAGCATGACGCAATCCAGTTGGCGAGTTAGAATTGTCATTCCCAGTAATCATGATGATAGACTGGGCGCCTGTCTTGACTAAGGTCTGGGCTGCGAGAACCCCACCAGCATAGTTGTCAGAAGAAACGACAGGGATGTCTGGTGACAGATTGCGGTCAAAGGAAATAATTGGTGCCGTCACGCGATTGTAGTCTTCGATTCCCAAGTTGTGACTACCAGAAATGATGCCGTCCACCTGATTGGCTTCCAACATTTCGATGTATTCACGTTCCTTTTCAGAATCGTGCTCACTGTTGCAGATGATGGTCTTATAACCATTTTTGAAGAGTTGGTGTTCCAGCTTATCAATCAATTCTGCATAGAAAACGTTAGAAATATTTGGGAAAATCAGGCCGATTAACTTAGCCGATTTTCCTTGTAGACTGCGAGCTAGGTTGTTGGGTTTATAGCCCAATTCCCGCATGGCTTCATTAACCTTTTGAATGGTTTTTTCAGAGAGATAACCTTTTTTGTTGATAACCCGAGAAACGGTAGTAGGGCTGACGCCTGCAAGTTTGGCGACATCAGTTAGTTTTGCGACCATAATCTAATTCATAGTAAGTTCCAGTTGGGTTTCCAGATTTAATCAGGATACCATTTTGGTCCGCATGTGGGAAGACACGACCAGAAAATACTTTTTCTCCTTTATTGATGAAAATTTCAAAGACAGAGTTATCGATGAAGATTGTAGCAGTAGTAGCCTGGTTATCGATTGGGCAAGAACGAGTTGTACCAAATTCTTGGGCATACTGTTCTCCAGCCTGGCTACGATCTACTGTCACTTGACCATTTACAAGGTCAAAGTTGATGGAAAGTCCCTTGCCTTCTTTATCAGCAAGTAAGACAATCTCGCTCTGGCTATTAGCTTCCAAGTTGAGTTCGAGTTCGTAAGTGTTATTGGTTTGAACACGGTTTGAGAAGGCTTCTTCAGAAGCACGAAGGTCCTTGATAGTTGCGACTGGGTATTGGTAGAGTTTGCCGTCTTTGATAGTGAGTTCCTTGACCAAAGAGAAGGTTCCTTGGTGGTCAAAACGGTCAGATGGGTAAGAAACATCTGGCAAGCCAAGCCAGCTAACAGCTAGAGCATGTCCATCAGGAGCGTTGAAGGCTTGAGTTGCATAGGCTTCGAAACCATAGTCCATGTTTTGAAGTTGAGACACATCTACCATTTTGGCATTTTCAGGGTCAAAGGAAGCCCCAATCTTATACATATTTGGATAGATATTGTCATAGTCTAGAACATCTTTATCCAATCCTTGTGGGCAGTATAGAAGGACAGGTTGCTCGCCTACAAAGACCAGGTTTGGACATTCCATCATGTAGGCAGTGCGGTCGTTAGCAAAGTCAAGGTTGCCAACTGCTTGCCAGTTTGTGTAGTCGTTGTCAATAGCTTTGTAGAGACGGACGAAGCCTTTTTTCTCCAAGTCCTGTCCACCGACGATGGCATAATATTGACCTTTAAAGTTAAAAATTTGCGGATCGCGGAAGTGGTCAGTTGAGTCAGCAGGCTGGTCAATCAAGATCTTATCAATCTTTGTAATCTTGCCATCTTTGTCCATCAAAGCTCCAATCTGGTAAGGGTGACGGATCCAGTTTTCATCACGAACATTTCCTGTATAAAATAGGAACAAGCTATCGCCAAACTGCATGGCAGAACCAGAGTAGGCACCGTGGCTATCTAATGGAGTATCAGGTAAAACTTTGACTCCAGTTTCTCTAAAGTGAACTAAGTCCTCGCTTTCCAATTGAACCCAAGATTTCAAACCGTGGGCTGCACCAAAAGGAAAGTTTTGATAAAAAACAACCCACTTCCCATCAAAGTAGGAAAAGCCATTTGGATCGTTGAGAAGTCCTGTTTTTGGCTCAACATGGTAATGAGTATGCCATGGAGATTGTGCCATATTTTTCTTAATATTTTGAATTTCTTCTTGCGTCCAATCTTGATAGAGTCTGTAACGACGCTCAGTTGTCCATTCCATTCATTCATTCCTCCAAAAATCTTATCACTTATAATAGTAACCGTTTTCGGTTGAAAAAGCAAGTCTTTTATGTTAAAAAAGAGAAAAAACTGTCAAACGTTTATCACAAATCAAAACCAGAAAATCAATCAACTTTTCAAGAAAAGATGAAAGATAATGAAATAAAATCCTGATAACAAAGATTTTAAACTTATTTTTTCAAGGAATTCCTGATAAAATAGTCAAAAACAATCAATCTAAAGCGTGTCCACTAAGTGGATAGAATATTTTTCTGCAAAACGCTTGACATATTTTTAAAACATGATAAAATAATAGTCGTAAGGGCGGATAAAATCGCTTTCAAACAAGAACAAAATTTTATATAAGGAGATTTTTGCAAATGAACAATCAGGAAATTGCAAAAAAAGTCATCGATGCCTTGGGCGGACGTGAAAATGTCAACAGTGTTGCCCACTGTGCGACTCGTCTTCGTGTCATGGTCAAAGATGAAGGAAAAATCAATAAAGAAGTGATTGAGAACTTGGAAAAAGTTCAAGGTGCTTTCTTTAACTCAGGTCAATACCAAATCATCTTTGGTACAGGTACAGTTAACAAAATGTACGATGAAGTTGTTGCACTTGGTTTGCCAACATCATCTAAAGATGATATGAAAGCAGAAGCTGCCAAACAAGGGAACTGGTTCCAACGTGCTATCCGTACTTTCGGTGACGTTTTCGTTCCAATCATCCCAGTTATCGTAGCAACAGGTCTTTTCATGGGTGTACGTGGTCTATTGACTGCTCTTGGAATGACACTTCCAGCTGACGTGACAACTTACACGCAAATCTTGACAGATACAGCCTTTATCATCTTGCCAGGTTTGGTTGTGTGGTCAACCTTCCGTGTATTCGGTGGAAATCCAGCCGTTGGTATCGTTCTTGGTATGATGCTTGTTTCTGGCTCGCTTCCAAACGCTTGGGCAGTCGCTTCAGGTGGTGAAGTAACAGCTATGAACTTCTTTGGTTTCATCCCTGTTGTTGGTTTGCAAGGTTCTGTTCTTCCAGCCTTCATCATCGGGGTTGTCGGAGCTAAATTTGAAAAAGCTGTCCGCAAGGTTGTTCCAGATGTCATTGACCTCTTGGTAACGCCATTTGTTACACTTTTGGTCATGTCTATCCTTGGACTCTTTGTCATTGGACCGGTCTTCCACGTCGTTGAAAACTACATCCTTATCGCTACAAAAGCGATCCTCAGCTTGCCATTTGGTCTTGGTGGTTTCTTAATCGGTGGGGTTCACCAATTGATCGTTGTGTCAGGTGTGCACCACATCTTCAACTTGCTTGAAGTTCAATTGCTTGCTGCTGACCATGCTAACCCATTCAACGCGATCATCACAGCTGCTATGACAGCTCAAGGTGCTGCGACTGTTGCGGTTGGTGTTAAAACTAAAAATCCAAAACTAAAAACACTTGCTTTCCCAGCTGCTCTTTCTGCCTTCCTAGGTATTACAGAGCCTGCTATTTTCGGGGTTAACTTGCGCTTCCGTAAACCATTCTTCCTTTCATTGATTGCTGGTGCAATCGGTGGTGGATTGGCTTCTATCCTTGGACTTGCAGGTACTGGTAATGGTATCACCATCATCCCTGGTACAATGCTTTACATCGGTAACGGACAACTTGCACAATACCTTCTTATGGTAGCTGTATCATTCGTTCTTGGTTTTGCCCTCACTTACATGTTTGGTTACGAGGATGAAGAAGAAGTTGCTACTGAAGCGGCGACAGAACGTTTGGTTCAAGAAGAAACAACTGGCAACATTCCAGCAGCTCTTCAAAATGAAACACTTGTAACTCCTATCGTTGGTGATGTTGTTGCTCTTGCTGATGTCAATGACCCAGTCTTCTCAAGTGGAGCTATGGGGCAAGGTATCGCTGTGAAGCCAAGTCAAGGTGTAGTATATGCACCAGCTGATGCTGAAGTTTCAATTGCCTTTCCAACAGGACACGCTTTTGGTTTGAAAACAACTGATGGTGCTGAAGTTTTGATCCACGTTGGTATTGACACTGTATCTATGAATGGTGAAGGTTTTGAAGCAAAAGTTGCTCAAGGTGATAAGGTCAAAGCTGGCGATGTTCTTGGAACATTTGACTCAAACAAAATCGCTGCAGCTGGACTTGATGATACAACAATGGTTATCGTTACAAATACAGCTGACTACGCTTCAGTAGCTCCAGTCGCAACAGGTTCAGTTGCTAAGGGAGATGCCGTTATTGAAGTGAAAATCTAATCAATCCTCTCTAATGTGAAAACGAACAAATGACATGTTTGTTCGTTTTTGCTTGAATGGTAAGATTTACAGAGGAAAATCTAAAAAATAGAGAAATTTAGCCTTTCGAAATATGCTATAATAAAGAAAATAAAAACAAGAGGTTTATCATGACAAAATTATATGGAAGCTTGGAAGCGGGCGGTACAAAGTTTGTCTGTGCTGTCGGTGATGAAAACTTTAACGTTGTAGAAAAAACACAATTTCCAACAACAACTCCAATCGAAACAATCGATAAAACCATCGAGTTCTTCTCAAAATTCGACAACCTTGCTGGTCTTGCAGTTGGTTCATTTGGTCCGATTGATATTGATAAAAACTCAAAAACTTATGGCTTTATCACAACAACTCCAAAACCAAACTGGGCAAATGTGGACTTGCTTGGTGCCCTTCGTCGTGCCCTTAACGTGCCAATGTACTTCACAACCGACGTAAACAGCTCTGCATATGGTGAAGTGGTTGCCCGTAACAATGCTGGTGGCCGTATCGAAAACTTGGTTTACTACACAATCGGTACAGGTATCGGTGCAGGTGTCATCCAACGTGGTGAGTTTATCGGTGGTGTGGGTCACCCTGAGATGGGTCATTACTATGTAGCTAGACACCCAATGGATATTGAAAAAGAGTTTAAGGGTGTTTGTCCTTTCCATAAGGGATGTCTGGAAGGCTATGCAGCTGGTCCAAGTTTGGAAGCTCGTACAGGTGTTCGTGGGGAAAACATTGAACTTAACAACCCTGTTTGGGATGTTCAAGCCTACTATATCGCTCAAGCTGCGGTTAATGCGACAGTGACTTTCCGCCCAGACGTGATTGTCTTTGGTGGAGGGGTCATGGCTCAACAACACATGCTGGACCGTGTCCGTGAGAAATTTACATCTCTTCTTAATGGCTACCTACCAGTACCAGATGTGCGTGACTACATTGTGACGCCAGCAGTCGCAGGAAATGGTTCTGCCACACTTGGGAACTTTGTCCTTGCAAAAGAAGTTTCAAAATAAACTACAAAATCCGCTTGGGAAACCAAACGGATTTTTTATATGTCAAAGCATTTGCCAGAAAAAGTCGATTATATAGGTCAGACCGTAGGTATAAACCACGAGGGTAAAGGGTTTGGTCAGAATGATGATAATCATGTAGCGCTTGAAGGTCATTTTGGTCAGGGCAGCCAGCATACAGAGAAAGTCAGCCGGACTAATGGGCCAAATCATCATAAAGATAAAGAAACGGTCAAAACGATTTCCTTTATCCAACCAGCCGATATACTTGTCATAGGTACGCTTGCTGACGACAGACTGGACAAAGGCAGCCCCATAGAGGCGCACCAGATAAAAGATAATGGCACAGCCAATTACGATGCCGATATAGTTGTAGATAGTCCCGATGATGTGCCCGTAGATAAAGACGCCAGCCACCGAGGTCAAGGCCCCAGGAATGATAGGGACGACCGTCTGTAAAATCTGTAAAAAGATAAAGAGAGGTGGCCCCCAGATACCTGCCTGCTGGATAAAGGCAGAGAGGGTTTCCTTAGACTGTAAAATCCCAGCCTGATAAGCCCAAATACAGAAAATCAAACTCCCAACCCCACCGACAATCGATGAGATATTGATAACTTGCTGCAGAAGGGGAGAAACAGCTTTCATTTGTTTATCCTGTGACATGTAAACTCCTCATAGATAGTATAACTCTACTATATCATATTTTGGAGGAGAAAGGGGGAATGGATTGTTTTTGCTATGGGAAGAGTGATGGATTTTGAGTCTAAACATGCTATAATAAAGGGAGCAGACATGTAGCAAAGGAGAGAGTATGATACAGGTAAAACCAGAACTGGAGATAGAAAAACAACTGATCAGCCAACTGGTGACTGGGGAAAGTCAATGGACTTACAGAGATGACCTTAAAACTGAAGAGCAATTATGGGAAAACTTCTTTGAAAAGCTAGCCCAGAACAATGTGGCTCTATTGGCAGATCATCCCCTGACAGAACAGGAAAAACGCCAGATAAAGAATCAACTGAACTTTGTTAGCTACTATGATGCTGCCAAGTGGTTGGTTGGAGAAAATGGCATTGCCAAGGTTGAGGTTCAGAGAGAAGATGCTAGTTTGGGTACTATCCGTTTATCCGTTATCTGGCGAGACAATATCGCAGCTGGTAAGTCTAGTTATGAGGTTGTCAACCAAGTCGAGAGAGATAAGATAAATCCTCAGGATCAAGACCGCAGGCTAGATGTGACCCTCTTGATCAATGGTCTTCCCATGATTCAGATCGAGCTTAAAAGTCCCAGAGTTGCTTTTCTAGATGCCTTTCATCAAATCAAAAAGTATGATAGGGAAGGCAAGTTCCGTGGCATTTACTCTAGCTTACAGATGTTTGTTGTGACCAATAAAGTAGACACACGCTATATCGCGGCAGCTAGAGAAAATAAACTCAACAAGCAATTTCTAACCAAGTGGGTGGATAAGGACAATTATCCTGTGACAAACTTGACTAGCTTTGCCCACGAAGTCCTTTCTATCCCTCGTGCTCATCAGATGGTCATGCAATACTCGGTCCTTGATGATAGTAAGAAGGCTCTCATCCTTCTGCGTCCCTACCAGATCCATGCTATTGAGGCTGTTCAGGAAGCTTCTCGCCGTCAGGAGTCTGGCTATGTCTGGCATACGACAGGTTCAGGGAAGACCTTGACCTCATATAAGGTAGCACGGAATCTCCTACAAATCCCTTCTATTCAAAAGACAATCTTTGTCGTTGACCGCAGGGACTTGGATCAACAGACCACTTCATCTTTTCTCTCCTATGCGACCAATGATGTCATTGATATTGATGAGACGGATAATACCCATGATTTGGTCAAGCGACTAGGAAGCAATGATAAGCGTGTGGTGGTAACCACCATCCAGAAAATCACTACCATGATGCGCAAGTTTGAGCAAGGACTTTACCAGCGTGATGCGGACAAAATCAAGGGACTCCGAGTGGCCTTTGTCGTGGATGAATGCCATCGTGCCGTAACACCTCAAACACAAAAAGACATGAAGGCCTTTTTCCCACAGTCTCTCTGGTATGGTTTTACAGGCACACCTATCTTTAAGGAAAATAAACGCCAGCAAGTCGGCAATCTAGCCCAAACCACCCAGCAACAGTACGGTGACCGTCTCCATGAGTATACAGTCAAGGAAGCCATCCATGATGGAGCAGTTTTAGGCTTTAAGGTAGATTATCGCAATACCCTCATCACGGATAAGTCTGAAAATGATCTACCAGATACTGTGTATGAGAATGAGGAGCATATGCTGGAAGTCTTGGATGCCATTATCAATAAATCCCGTCAACAGTTAGGCTTCCAAAAAGGAGTTGGTAAGACCTACAATGCCATCCTGACCGTCAAGTCAATACCTCAAGCACAGGCCTACTATGACCTGCTCAGACGAGTCAAGGCTGGGGAGACGAGGGTCAAGGTGTCGGAGAGGGTTAAGCAGGTCCTTCCTGACTTTCCAAAGGCGACCATCACCTACTCCGTTACGGAGAATGAAGAAGAGTCAAGAGCCAACCAAGACCATATGAAGCAGGTCTTACTAGACTATAATCAAGAGTTTGATACCCACTTTACCATGGCGGATCTTCGTGGCTTTAATACGGATGTCAATAACCGTCTAGCTCGAAAGCAGGACAAATACCTCTATCGCAAGGAGCAGTTGGACTTGGTCATCGTGGTCAATCGTCTCTTAACAGGCTTTGATGCTCCTTGTCTATCAACTCTCTTTATTGACCGCAAACCCATGCAACCGCAGGACTTGATTCAGGCTTTTAGCCGAACCAACCGTATTTTTGACTCCAGTAAGACCTACGGTCATATCATCACCTTCCAAAAGCCCCTAGCCTTTAAGGAAGCAGTAGATAATGCCCTCAAGCTCTACTCAAATGGTGGAGAAAACGAGGTCCTAGCCCCAAGTTGGGAAGAGGAAAAGAGGAACTTTTTACGGAGTTGCAGTGATTTCCAAAATCTCATCACCGATGATTCTGAGGATGAACTCCAAATCGAGCAAATCTCTACACCTGAGTTGAGGAAACTAGCTAAAACCTATCAAGCCTTTGATAAATACTTAGCCTCTATCCGAGTGTACAAAGAGTATGATGAGGAAGAACTTTACAGTCAGACGGGACTTGATGGAGAGAAGTTGGAAAGGTATCTGGGCCTTTATCGAAATGTCCTTGCAGAATTAAAAAGCCGAGTAGAGGATGATGACGATGGAGAGCCACTTGATATCCACTATGAACTGGAATCTATCCAAGTGGACGAAATCAACTATGCCTATATCTTGACCTTGATCCAAAGCCTGATTGAGCAAGGTCAGAGTCAAGAAAAGAACCTAAGCGCTCAAGATAAGGAAGCCGTGGATAACTATATTCAGAGTCTTGAGAAGACCAATCCAAATCTTGCCCAGATCATCACTGAACTGTGGAGAGAGGTACAAGAGCATCCAGAAAGCTATCGTGGTCAGTCTATCGCAAATATCTTGGATCAGATGATAGAGGCTGTCATCCAGCAACATATCCAAGTCTTTAGCAAACGTTGGTATGTCGGAGAGGATGAACTCCGTTACTATGTCGAGCACTACCGCAAGGGAGCCAAGAAACAACTAGGAGAAAGCCAGTTGACCAAGAGCCAGCGCTATCAGGACTATAAGCTAGAGGTGGCAGATGCCCTCAATCCTCTCCTCTATAAAAAACAAATCAAGGAAGCCTATACCCAGCTAGTAGAGGAAGTCATTGAGCCATTGAGGGTTGGGAGATAGAATGTAATACGGAAAAATAATATGAAAATTAATAGTAATTCAATAAGAATTAAAGATGTTACAACTCATCTTGGAACATTTGATATTTCATCAAATAATAAACTAGAAGTTTTTTCTTTTATTATAAATGCAAATGATTTTGACTATAAAAACGCAACAGAACAATTATTAGAATCAGTTGCAGAGTTTGCTTTATCCAGAAAAATAAATAAAGAATATAAAGATAAGCCATTAGCTCTATCTAAAAAGGCTAGAGAAAAATTTAGGGATTATACAGAAAATAAAGGAGAGCTTGGAGAATTTTTTTTATATTGCTTTTTGGAAGGGCATCTTGGAGCGCCTAAAATTTTATCAAAGCTAGAACTTAAAACAGCTAAAAATATGTATGTAAATGGAGCTGACGGTTTACATTATTTAAAATTAGTTGATGGAAATTATCATTTAATTTTTGGAGAATCAAAGGTTGAGAAAAAATTAACCGATGGATTAAGACATGCTTTTGAGTCCATAAGTGATTTCAAAAAAGGTAAAAATAAAAAAGATAATGATAAAAGTGGAATAATGTTTGAGAGAGGGTTATTAAATTCAAATCTTGATAGAGAAATTGAAGATGAAAATGAGAAACTATTTTTAAAAAGTATTATTTATCCATCAACTAAGTCAGGTTTTTATGTAGATGATGCTTTTGGAATTTTTGTTGGATTTGAGTTTAACTATACTGATTTGCAAAAATTATCTAATAATGATTTTCGAGAAGTTATCAAAGACAAAATTATAGAAGTGACAAAAAAACAAATTAAAAATATTAACAAATATGTAGAAAATTATAAATTATTTGGACATACTTTTTACATTTATGTTTTACCTTTTGCTAATATTGAAGATGATAGGGAAATGATTTTAAAGGAGTTGTTAAGTTAATGAACTTTATAGAAGAGTTAACAGAAGAGGCACTTTGTGATGAATATTTAATTTATTTAATTACTAAAATTGAAAAGAGTTACGGTGAGTTTTTATTTAATAGTATTTGTAGTAGCAGTATAGATGAAAAAGAATTTTATGATTTAATGCGATTCACTGATATTCTATCTAGAAGTAATAATTCAAAGGCAAAAAATTTAGTTTTGAAGATTATAGCGCTTTGTAATGAACTGCCTAATATAAAAGAAAATCCTGATTTTAAAACTTTTGCTTCAAGTGCTTTGATAAAAATGGGAAATTTTCCATCTCTAAATATAGTAAATCCAGAAGGTGAAATGAATGATGAAATTATTGTTGATAAAGTAATAAAGGAAGTTTTTCAAGAGTCACCTAAAGAAGGATATATCTTTACAGATGCTCAATATAAGTTGTTTGAGAACTTAAAAGATAGTAATCATTACAGCTTTTCTGGTTCGACATCTTTTGGAAAATCTTTTGTAATTGAGTCGTTTATTAAATATATTATAGATACTAAAAACTCCAGTGAAAATATGGCTATCGTAGTTCCGACCAGAGCATTAATACATCAAGTGACCTTGAAACTAAAAAACGAACTAGGAAATGATAGCTATGAAATTATTTCTTATCCGCAAATACCATTACTGTACAAGAAAAAAGATAAGCGTTATATCTTTGTATTTACTCCAGAGAGGTTAATTTCATATTTTGCTGAAGTTTCTAATCCTTCCGTAGGATATTTATTTGTTGATGAAGCGCAAAAGTTGTTAAATGATGATACACGTGCACCACTACTATATCATTCTATTGCTCAAGCTAAAAGAAAAAGTGTTAACATCTATTTTGCTTCTCCTAATATTCTAAATGTAGAAGATTTTTTAAAACTTTTTGGTAGCAGTCAGGAAGAAAGTATGGCAATTGGTGAAAAATCAGTGACACAGAATAAATTTTTCATTGATTCATTTAATAAAAAATCTATAATGCTTTTAGAAGATCAAACAGAGTATGCCTTAGAAGGATTAAATTACTTTAAAACTGAAGATGCGAATATAAGAGAAATCCTTATAAAACTGGGAGGGAGTCATCAAAATATAGTATATTGTAACACTGTGAACTATACTTTAAAATTTTCAGTGAATTTTGCACAGAGTTTGCCAGATTTAAATAATGGGAAATTAGAAAAACTGATAAAAATAGTCTCTACAAGCATCCATAAAGAGTATTACTTGATAGATTGTTTACGCAAGGGGGTTGCTTATCATTTTGGAAATTTGCCACAGACAATTCGAGAAGGAATTGAGGAATTGTTCAAAGAAGGGGTTATAAAATATTTATTTTGTACATCAACACTTTTAGAGGGAGTGAATTTACCAGCCAAAAATATCTTTATTTTTTCCGAAAAAATAGGGCAACGAAAAATGGATGATATTGATTTCTGGAATTTGTCTGGTAGGGCTGGTAGATTGACTATAGATCTAAGTGGGAATATCTTCTGCTGTCATGTAGTTGATAAAAAAGGATATTGGAAAGATAGTGACTTTGCAATTTTAAAGAAAAGAACAATTGAACGAAAGACTCCTATATTATTAAAAAACAGCAATCGAAATTTCTATAAAAATATAAATAATGTATTGAATAATGCGCCGCTGACCAATAAGAATTTAACAGATTCTGAAAAGAAAATTTTGGAAATGTATTCGAATATACTTTTATATCAAGATATTGTTGAGAGTTCTTCAATTTTAAAAGATAAATTCTTAGAGAAAATAGGCGATAATGGTAGAAAAACGTTAAAGAAAAAACGTTCAGAATTAGAAGTTCCTGAAAAAATTATAGAACAGAGTATTAATATTAACCTAGACTCGCAAAATAAAATTTTGACTAGCTCAGCTACTGCTTTTCCAAATAGTTTTGACTATGATGCATGTTTTGAAATATTGAAAATACTATGTCAAAAATATGATTGGCTTTATTTAGAGAGCGGTGGGAATCGTCCATTGTTAAAAAAAGAAAGTCAACTTAAATATTTAGCTGCATTGATGTCAAATTGGATTAGCGGTATATCGCTCAATCAAATTATTAATTATATGACAAATTACTACCATAACAAAGGGAATCCCAGAGAGATAGAGATAGAAAAAAATCTCTACATTACTTTTGATAAATTTAATAGAGAACATATAAATGCGTTGATTAATCAAATTATTGGTGACATAAATACTAAAATTCAATTTAAAATAAAAAATTATATAACGAATTATACTCTATTACTTATTGAGAAAGGCATAGAGATTGATAGTGAGTGGTCTAATTATTTAGAGTATGGGACTACTGATCGTCAAGTGGTAGAATTGCAAAATTTAGGTTTTTCTAGAGCAACCTCCTTACTTCTTAAAGAAGAATTTATTGATCAATTTGTTTATAATGAGATAGGAGAAATTGTAGAAATAAAAGAGGAAGAATTGAAAAACGCCTTGGATTCAGAAAGATTTTCTGAGGAACTTCATGAAATCAGTAAAATATTGAGATGGGAGAAATGAAAAAATGAGTGTTCCTAGAATCAGAGTAGATGGTTTTAACAAGAATTTTGAAAAAAAAATATTTGGTGAAATTGTAAGGTCAGAAAGTACAAGAATGTATATTAAAAGTGTTGTAAGTGATTTAGGGAAGTATGAAGTCATACAACAAGGAGATATACCAATTTTAGGTTATTCTGACGACCGACCATTTGAAAAATACAAAAGTGTTATTCTTTTTGGAGATCATACTTTATCATTATATCGACCTAAGGCCCCTTTTCTTCTAGCTACTGATGGAATAAAAATTTTGCAATCAACTATCTTGAAAAGAGATTATTTGTATTACCTAACTCAAAATTATATTCCAAAAAGTCAAGGCTATAAGAGGCATTTTTCGGTCCTTAAACAAGTTTTTGTTAATTATTCGCGAGACTCTTCCGAACAATCCGCAATCGGCTCCCTCTTCCGCACCCTCGATGACCTTCTGGCTAGCTACAAGGATAATCTCACCAACTACCAATCTCTTAAAACGACCATGCTCTCCATGATGTTTCCCAAGAATGGACAGACCGTTCCGGAGATTCGTTTGGATGGATTTGAAGGTGAATGGAAGTTTATTAAATTGGGGGAAGCTATTTTAGAGGCATACCAAGGAATTAATACTGCTTCTGATAAAGTAGAGTATTCTATATCGGGGATTCCGATTTTACAGGCAAAACATATCACGAACGGACAAATCAATTATAGAGATACCCGCTATTTAGATATGGATATATACGAACACTACATCTCAAAATATATGCCTAAAAAAGGAGAAATTTTATTTGCAAATATTGGTACCATTGGACCATCTGTACTTGTAGATTCTGACGAAATGTTTTTAATTGCTTGGAATATTTTAAAAATGAGTATCAAAGATAATTATTCATCTTTGTTTATAAAAATAACTTTATCTTTACTAGATTCTAAATATATTTTTGAAAGAATAACAACTGGAAATGCTACTAAATTTATTAATAAAGATGAGATAATGGATATTAGAATTAGTGTTCCTTCCATAGAAGAACAACAAGCCATCGGTGCTTACTTCTCAAACCTCGATAAACTCATCAACTCTCATCAAGAAAAAATTTCTCAGCTTGAGACTTTGAAAAAGAAACTCTTGCAGGATATGTTTATATAGATGATTAGTGATAAATTTTAACAATTATATTTAAAACTTTAGAAAGAAACATTATGGAAACAACACAAACTTCCCAGTCGCTCTACCAAGCCCTGTGGAACTCAGCGGATGTTCTCCGCTCTAAGATGGATGCTAATGACTACAAGTCCTATCTCTTGGGCATGGTCTTTTATAAGTATCTGTCAGACAAGATGCTCTTTTTCGTGGCGGAGACTATGGAGGAGGGGAGTGAGAGTCTAGAGGCTGCCCTTGAGGTCTATCGTAACTACTATGAGGATGCGGACACCCACGAGGATCTTCTTGCAGTGATGAAGGACGAACTCAACTATAGTATCAAGCCTGAGTTGACCTTTACGGCTCTAGTAGCACGTGTCAATGAGGGAACTTTCCAGCTGGAAGATTTGGCTCAGGGTTTTCGTGATATTGAGCAGAGTGATGAACTCTATGAAAACCTCTTTGAAGATATTGACCTCTATTCCAAAAAGCTAGGGGCGACTCCGCAAAAGCAAAACCAAACGGTGGCGGCAGTTATGAAGGAGTTGGCTGTGCTAGATGTGGCTGGTCATGCTGGTGATATGCTGGGAGATGCCTATGAGTATCTGATTGGTCAGTTTGCAACTGACTCGGGTAAGAAGGCTGGTGAGTTCTATACACCTCAGCCTGTTGCCAAACTTATGACTCAGATTGCCTTTTTGGGTCGTGAGGACCAGCTAGGCTTTACCATCTATGATGCGACCATGGGGTCTGGCTCTCTCTTGCTCAATGCCAAGAAATACTCTCATAAACCGCAAACCGTTGTCTATTTTGGTCAGGAGCTCAATACCTCAACCTATAACTTGGCTCGGATGAACATGATTCTACACGGTGTTCCTGTTGAAAATCAATTTCTCCACAATGCCGATACACTGGATGAAGACTGGCCGACTCAAGAACCGACCAACTTTGACGGTGTTCTGATGAACCCTCCATACTCAGCCAAGTGGTCTGCTAGCTCTGGCTTTATGGCGGATCCTCGTTTCTCTCCTTTTGGGAAACTGGCACCCCAGTCCAAGGCTGACTTTGCCTTTCTTTTGCATGGTTACTACCATCTCAAGCAGGATAATGGGGTCATGGCTATCGTTCTTCCCCATGGTGTTCTTTTCCGTGGCAATGCGGAGGGAACCATTCGCAAGGCCTTGTTAGAAGAAGGAGCTATTGACACGGTTATCGGTCTTCCAGCCAATATCTTCTTTAATACCAGCATTCCAACTACGGTTATCATTCTCAAAAAGAACCGTACCAATCGTGATGTCTACTTTATCGATGCTTCTAAGGAGTTTGATAAGGGGAAAAACCAGAATATCATGACGGATACTCATATCGATAAGATTTTGGAAGCCTACAAGTCTCGTGAAGAGATTGACAAGTTTGCCCATCTGGCAAGTTATGAAGAAATCGTTGAAAATGACTATAACCTCAATATTCCTCGCTATGTAGATACCTTTGAGGAAGAAGAAGTCGAACCACTGACATATATCGTCAGCAAGATTAACACAACAAATGAAGCAATCCAAAACCAAACCGCTTCCCTACTCGAAATGCTCGGTCAACTACATGGAACCACACCAGAAGCCGATGCTGAGCTTAAAGAGTTTTTGAAAGAGTTTAAAGGGTGATGAGAGTAATTGATTCGCTCATATTTAAGATAAAACTTTATCTAGGCTGATATAGTTGTATTTTCTAACATTAGCGAGGAGGGGCTTTCTTCAAGCTCGATAGAACGGAGAACTGTGAACTTGTATAACGAGCTTAAAAATTTAATATGGTAGAATAGAGTGTATAGATTTTACTTGAAGCTTTGTTTAGAAAGGAAAACCATGACACCGACCTATGAAATTGATAATCCCAGCCTCTCTTATCAGACCAAATTAGACCTATGGGAAACGGGATTTGGTTTACAAAAGGTAGATGATTTAGAGCCGTCGTCGTATATGAGAGAGCTAGCAGAGCAAAATTCTCAAGGAAAGTTGACTTATCAAGAAGTTTATGATCAAGTAACGGCTTATCACCAAGAGACGGATGATAGCACAAGAGAAGCAGACCTTGTTGCTATGAGAATTGTGGAACTCTTGTCCTCTAATGCCTTTAAATTTGCTCCAACAACATTGAAAGTGATTCATAGAGAGCTTTTCTTTGGTCTCCTGCCACAAGGCATTCCCTTGGGAGAATACCGCTCTTATAACATTACAAAAAGTGAGGCTGTTTTAAACGGAGACAGTGTCATATATGATGATTTTCGCACGGTAGCAGATAGTTTGACCTATGATTTTCAGCAGGAAAGTCAATTTGACTATCGAGGAAAATCTGATATTGAAGTAGTGCAACATATTAAGACTTTTATTTCAGGTATTTGGCAAATTCATCCTTTTGGAGAAGGAAATACTCGAACCATAACAGTATTTTTGATTAAGTATCTTAGAACTATGGGATTTCAGGTAGACAACAAACCCTTCCAAGAAAATGCAAAGTATTTTCGAGATGCTCTTGTTCTTGATAATGCAAAGTTATTCCAGAAAAAAACAGAATATCTGGAACGATTTTTTGAAAATCTCTTATTAGCTGGGCAACATGATTTAGAAATAGACTAAAGAGATGAATGGTTTATTGTACATTTTGAGTTAGAAATTATTCCACCTTTTGAAGATGGGAATGGTCGTATGGGGTGAGTTGGTTAGAGTCTTATCTTGAAGAGCATTATCAGATAACAAATGCAGTGGTACAAGAATTGACAGGATTGAGTGCAGCAACCATTTGTCGTTATCTCCAACTATCTGTAAACCAAGGTTTATTAGAAAAATCAGGAAGTACAAAAAACACTATTTATTCGCTCATATTCCGCTCATTTTTAAGATACAACTTTGTTTCCATATTTCCGGGGAACTAGTAGAAAGTAAGGAGAAATATGGAAACTAACAACCAACGTGCACTTTGCCAGCAACTCTGGGCTCAAAACAAATACCTCGTTTTGAGTCATTCTAGCAATATTTACAATGAGATTCGTCAGTATCTCAAGAATGAAGAGGTGGAGGTGAGTCAGGTTCAGGAGATGATTGACCGTGCCTGCCAGATTCCAGAACACAGGGGTCAGGTTTGCAATGCCTTTCAGCATATTTGGGGATATTTCAAGAAGAAAGCAACGGAGACTGAACGCAAGGATTTTATGTTTTTACTGGAGCGTTATCACTCTGGTCATGCCACCAAAGAAGAGTTAATTGCTAAGACGAGAGATTTGCTTGAATGTTACCCAAATGCTTATCTGCAACATTCTACCTTGTTGAAAGGAGACTCCCATGAGACTTTGGCATGAGGCTTTGATTTCACAGCTTCCTCGTCCCCAACTCTTGGGGCAACATCGAGAATGTTGCGCCCTGCGTGGCAATGGCTGGGGCAGAAAGCATGCAACGGTGGACTATGTCTTTACCCACTCGCCCTATCGACTCTATGCCTATCATGACTTGATCATGGAGGAGATGGCTAGCCGTGGCTACAATGTCAGTCCAGAGTGGTTGGATAAAAACTATCGTGGTAAGACCTGCCCTTCTTATGAAGATTTACCTGAGGAGACTTTGACGAGCCCTATTTACAAGGAGCACGATGCTACCTACTATGAGGAGTGTCTGGCAAATCTCCGAGAGAAGGGGATTGAGCTGGAGTAAACGTAAGGATTGCCTTCAATTTATAACTCTTCTCGTAATTTTTTCGAATAATAAAGATGAGACCTTTAGAGTTTTTCTAAGGTCTTCTTTTTATGAGTGTCCAGATGTACTTTTAATAACTTTTGAGTTATAATATTAAAAAAGCCAAGCGTGAACTAAAGGACTTAAAAGAAAGAGGGTTAAGTGATGAAGAATAGTGCTATTGGGAGTAACTGGAAGGATGTCAGGTCTCAACTCTTCACCAAGGAGGAAATCCTTGAAAGTGATATGCGGGTGGCAATCATGAGTGAATTGATTGAGGCTAGACGTGAGCAAGGAATCAGTCAGAAAAAGCTAGAAGAACTCAGTGGAGTGAGCCAGCCTGTCATAGCTAGAATGGAAAAAGGCAAGACTAGCCCCCAGTTGAATACGGTATTGAAAGTCTTAGCCAGTTTAGGAAAGACACTAGCAGTCGTCCCACTTGAACAGAGGAAAAGCTGACTAGAATCAGTTATAGTCTTTTCTAATAACAAGCCATAGTCACTTATAAGAATTACTAATAACGCGTTTGAGCATTCTAACCGGAATACGCCCATAAAACAAGCTATACAAAGGATTTGAGGCATTTGTTTCAAGTCTTTTTCTTTTGTCTAAAACAGAGATATAGTTTCAAACTATATCAAAGCCTAATTTTTTACAATTATACAGACGCATTCTTTTCTGTTAAGATAGTTTCAACAACAAATTTTGGAGGACACATCATGTCAACTACAATCATCGGTTTCCCTCGTTTGGGCGAATTCCGCGAATTAAAATTTACAACTGAAAAATACTTTAGAAAAGAAATCTCAGAAGAAGAACTTTTGGCAGCAGCAAAAGACTTGCGTGCTAAACACTGGAACATTGTCAAAGAAAAAGGCATCACTGAAATCCCATCAAATGACTTTTCTCACTATGACAACTTCCTAGATGCAGCTTTCCTTTTCAACGTGGTGCCTGCTTCAGTTCAAAACTTGGACTTGTCTGACCTTGAGCGCTACTTCGCTTTGGGACGTGGTTACCAAGGAGAAAAAGGGGATGTTCGCGCTCTTCCAATGAAGAAATGGTTCAACACCAACTACCACTACATTGTGCCTAAATTTGAAAAAGACACTCAAGTTAAACTTGCAGGTCACAAGATTTTCGATGAGTTCCAAGAAGCAAAAGAACTTGGATTGAACACTCGTCCTGTTCTTGTAGGTCCATTTACTTTCCTTCAATTGTCAGACTTTGAAGAAGGCGTGAAAGCAGAAGACTTCGTAGACAGCTTAGTGGCTGCTTACCAAGAAGTTTTTGCAAAATTGGCTGAACTTGGTGCGACTCGTATCCAATTGGATGAAGCTGCTCTTGTCAAAGATTTGACAGCTGAAGAAAAAGCTCTCTTCTTGAACCTTTACAATAAACTTTTGGCTGACAAAAAAGGTCTTGAAGTCTTGCTTCAAACTTACTTCGGTGACGTTCGTGACGTTTACGCTGACCTTGTGAAATTGCCAGTAGATGCTATCGGTCTTGATTTCGTTGAAGGTAAGAAAACTCTTGAATTGGTTAAAGGTGGCTTCCCAGCTGACAAGACTCTTTATGCAGGTATTGTCAATGGTAAAAACATCTGGCGCAACAACTACGAAAAGAGTTTGGCTGTTCTTGAGCAAATTCCAGCTGAAAACATTGTCTTGACAAGCTCATGCTCACTTCTTCATGTGCCATTTACAACTGCTAATGAAGAATTTGAACCAGCAATCTTGAACCACTTTGCCTTTGCAGTTGAAAAATTGGATGAGATTCGTGATTTGGATGCTATCCGCAATGGCCAAGGTGAAGAAGCACTTGCAGCTAACAAAGAACTCTTTGCGACTGAGCGTGTGGGTGAAAATGCTGAACTTCGTGCGCGTATCGCTGGCTTGACAGACGCAGACTACACTCGTTTGCCAGCCTTTGCAGAACGTGAAGCTATCCAAGAAGAAGCTTTCAAACTTCCAGCTCTTCCAACAACAACGATTGGTTCATTCCCTCAAACAAAAGAAGTTCGTGCGAAACGTTTGGCTTACCGTAAAGGTGAATTGTCTCAAGAAGAGTACGATGCTTTCCTTGCTGAAACAATTGACGAATGGATCAAATGGCAAGAAGATATCGACTTTGATGTCCTTGTTCACGGTGAATTTGAGCGTAACGACATGGTTGAGTACTTCGGTCAAAACTTGTCAGGTTACCTCTTCTCTAAAAATGGTTGGGTACAATCATACGGTATGCGTGGAGTTAAACCACCAATCATCTGGGGTGATGTAACTCGTCTTAACCCTATCACTGTGAAATGGTCTAGCTATGCACAAAGCCGTACAAACAAACCTGTTAAAGGTATGTTGACTGGACCTGTTACCATCCTCAACTGGTCATTCCCACGTGAAGACATCTCTATCAAGGATTCAACTCTTCAAATCGCCCTTGCTATCAAGGATGAAGTGCTTGACCTTGAAGCTGCTGGTGTGAAAATCATCCAAATCGACGAGGCTGCTCTTCGTGAGAAATTGCCGCTCCGTCGTAGCGACTGGTACGAAGACTACCTTGACTGGGCAATTCCTGCCTTCCGCTTGGTACACTCAACAGTAGCGCCAGACACACAAATCCACACTCACATGTGTTACTCAGAATTTACAGATATCATCCCAGCTATCGACAACATGGATGCGGACGTTATCTCATTTGAGGCAAGCCGTTCAAACCTTGAAATCTTGGACGAACTCAAAGCGAAAAACTTCCAAACAGAAGTAGGACCTGGGGTTTACGATATCCACTCACCTCGTGTACCAAATGAAGGCGAAATCGACAATACAATCGAAGCTATCCTTGCTAAAGTGCCAAGCAAGAAAGTTTGGATCAACCCTGACTGTGGTTTGAAAACACGTGGTATTCCAGAAACAAAAGAAAGCTTGATCCGCCTTGTTGAAGCAGCTAAAGCTGCGCGTGAGAAATTGTAAGATAGGATTTCTCAAGAAGCGCTGTTTGGTCAATCTGCCTGTTTCACTTGGATTCTAGGAATCCAGCTAACGAAAAAATCAACTAGAAAAGGATAATGACTATGTCACGCCAAACACCGTCACTCTCATTTGAAGTGTTCCCTCCAAATCCAGCCGTGGGTAATGATAACATTATTTCTGCTCTTCAAGATATGCAGGAGTTGGCTCCCCACTTTATCAGTGTAACTGCCAGCAATAATAAATTTAATATCAAGGAAACGACGGTTCGTTTGGCTGACTTTATCCAAAATGACTTGGCGATTCCGACTATTGCTCACTTGCCAGCTATCTATCTGACCAAGGACAAGGTTGCTGAAACTATTGCAGACTTGGACAAGGTTGGGGTGCAGAAAATCTTAGCTCTTCGTGGGGATATTATTCCAGATGTGGAACCACAAAAGGATTTCCGCTACGCAACTGACTTGATCGAGTTCATCAAGGAACAAGCCCCTCACTTTGATATTGTCGGTGCTTGTTATCCAGAAGGTCATCCAGATTCACCAAATCAGATTTCAGATATTCAAAATCTTAAGAAGAAAGTGGATGCAGGCTGTTCAAGCCTTGTAACTCAGCTTTTCTTTGACAATGAGCGCTTCTATGATTTCCAAGACAAGTGTATCTTGGCTGGGATTGATGTTCCTATTCATGCAGGGATTATGCCAATTCTGAATCGAAATCAGGCTCTCCGTCTCTTGAAGACTTGTGAGAATATCCATCTTCCACGTAAATTCAAAGCCATTTTAGACAAGTATGAGCATGACCCTGAGTCGCTCAGAGCAGCAGGACTTGCCTATGCGGTGGACCAAATCGTGGACTTGGTAACTCAGGATGTTGCCGGTGTGCATCTCTACACTATGAACAATGCAGAAACAGCAAAATACATCCACCAAGCAACACATGCCTTGTTTAATCACCAGTCTCTAGGATAATAAAAAGCAAACCATTCTTCTCAGGTGAGGGGAATGGTTCCTTTTTAATGGTAAAGGCCGCACTTTTTAAGAAAAATATGATAAAATAGACTCTGTACGTACTTGATACAAAGATGAGGGTATAAACAGATTTTTAACTATTCAAATCAAAGTATCTAATAGTTGAACACGGGCTAAATCCCTAGTGAAAAAGATAGATTTCCTAGTGTGCATCGCACACTGCGTCAATCGAATGCTATCTTGAGTAATTGAACCCGGCCGAAAAGCTGTGTAAAAAAGATAAACTGTCTTGTCTTCATCGAAGACTTCGTCAGTTTCCTATTTTTACTTTGCTTTTGACGTCCTTGGTATCTTGATCTTTGTAGGCAAGGCGTATAATTTCATCAATCCAAAGGGGATTAAAATGACAAAACAAGTGTTTCAAACGACTTTTGCGGGTCGTGAGTTAATTGTAGAGACTGGTCAGGTTGCTAAGCAAGCAAATGGCTCTGTTGTCGTGCGTTACGGTGAGTCAACTGTCTTGACTGCTGCCGTTATGTCTAAGAAAATGGCAACTGGAGATTTCTTCCCTCTTCAAGTCAACTACGAAGAAAAAATGTATGCAGCTGGGAAGTTTCCTGGTGGCTTTATGAAACGTGAAGGACGTCCTTCAACGGATGCGACTTTGACAGCGCGTTTGATTGACCGTCCAATCCGTCCTATGTTTGCAGAAGGTTTCCGTAACGAAGTCCAAGTCATCAACACCGTGCTTTCTTATGATGAAAATGCTTCTGCACCTATGGCAGCTATGTTTGGTTCATCCTTGGCGCTTTCTATTTCAGATATTCCGTTTGACGGACCAATCGCTGGGGTACAAGTGGGCTATGTAGATGGCCAAATCATCATCAATCCAAGTCAAGAACAAGCAGAGCTTTCTCTTCTTGAATTAACAGTAGCTGGTACCAAACACGCTATCAACATGGTAGAATCTGGTGCTAAAGAATTGTCAGAAGAAATCATGTTGGAAGCTCTCCTTAAAGGGCACGAAGCAGTTAAAGAATTGATTGCCTTCCAAGAAGAAATCGTTGCTGCTGTTGGTAAGGAAAAAGCAGAAGTTGAGTTGCTTCATGTGGACGCTGACTTGCAAGCTGAAATTATCGCAGCCTACAACAGCGACCTCCAAAAAGCTGTCCAAGTAGAAGAGAAATTGGCCCGTGAAGCTGCAACTCAAGCAGTCAAAGACCAAGTCACTGCCGTTTACGAAGAAAAATATGCAGATCACGAAGAATTTGACCGTATCATGCGTGATGTGGCTGAAATCTTGGAACAAATGGAACATGCTGAAGTGCGCCGTTTGATTACAGAAGACAAGGTGCGTCCTGATGGTCGTAAGGTTGATGAAATCCGTCCTTTGGATGCGGTTGTTGACTTCCTTCCTCGTGTACACGGTTCTGGTCTCTTCACTCGTGGACAAACTCAGGCTCTTTCAGTCTTGACCTTGGCCCCAATGGGTGAAACTCAAATCATTGATGGTTTGGATCCAGAGTACAAGAAACGCTTTATGCACCACTATAACTTCCCACAATACTCTGTTGGGGAAACTGGTCGTTACGGTGCGCCAGGTCGTCGTGAAATCGGTCACGGTGCTCTTGGTGAGCGTGCACTTGCTCAAGTCTTGCCAAGTTTGGAAGAATTCCCATATGCTATCCGCTTGGTAGCTGAGGTCTTGGAATCAAACGGTTCTTCATCTCAGGCTTCTATCTGTGCTGGAACTCTTGCCCTTATGGCTGGTGGTGTGCCAATCAAGGCGCCAGTAGCAGGGATTGCCATGGGTCTCATTTCAGATGGAAACAACTATACAGTCTTGACAGATATCCAAGGTTTGGAAGACCACTTTGGAGATATGGACTTTAAGGTTGCAGGTACTCGTGACGGGATTACAGCCCTTCAAATGGATATCAAGATTCAAGGGATTACTGCAGAAATCTTGACTGAGGCTCTTGCCCAAGCTAAGAAAGCGCGTTTTGAAATCCTTGATGTGATTGAAGCAACCATTCCAGAAGTTCGTCCAGAATTGGCTCCAACTGCTCCGAAAATTGATACCATCAAGATTGATGTGGACAAGATTAAGATTGTCATCGGTAAGGGTGGAGAAACCATCGACAAGATTATCGCTGAAACAGGTGTTAAGATTGATATCGATGAAGAAGGAAATGTGTCTATCTACTCTAGCGACCAAGATGCCATCAATCGTGCTAAAGAAATTATTGCCGGTTTGGTCCGTGAAGCCAAAGTGGATGAAGTTTACCGTGCTAAAGTCGTTCGTATCGAGAAATTTGGTGTCTTTGTCAACCTCTTTGACAAGACAGATGCCCTTGTTCATATCTCTGAGATGGCTTGGACGCGTACCAATAATGTCGAAGACTTGGTAGCAATCGGGGATGAAGTTGATGTTAAGGTTATCAAGATTGATGAAAAAGGACGTGTGGATGCTTCTATGAAAGCCCTTCTTCCTCGTCCACCAAAACCTGAACGTGATGAAAAAGGCGAAAAGTCTGAGCGACCTCACCGCCCACGTCATCACAAGGACCACAAACCTAAGAAAGAATTTACAGAAACACCAAAAGATTCAGAATAAGAAAAGGAGAAATGTATGGGATGGTGGCGCGAAACCATTGATATCGTAAAAGAAAATGATCCAGCGGCCCGCACCACTTTGGAGGTTTTGCTGACTTATCCAGGTGTCAAGGCCTTGGCGGCCCACCGTCTTTCGCATTTTCTCTGGAAGCATGGCTTCAAACTCTTGGCTCGTATGCACAGTCAGTTTTGGCGCTTTTGGACTCAGATTGAGATTCATCCAGGTGCCCAGATTGATTCAGGTGTCTTTATCGACCATGGTTCTGGCTTGGTGATTGGAGAGACAGCTATCGTTGAGACGGGAGTTCTCCTCTATCATGGGGTGACTCTTGGGGGAACAGGGAAAGACTGTGGAAAACGCCATCCTACCGTTCGCAAAGGAGCGCTTATATCTGCTCATGCCCAAGTCATTGGACCCGTTGAAATCGGTGAAAATGCCAAAGTCGGTGCAGCAGCAGTAGTTGTTGCAGATGTTCCAAGTGATGTGACAGTGGTCGGAATTCCTGCTAAGATCGTCCGAGTTCATGGACAGAAGGATGAACCGACGATCCACGAAGTCGAAGAAAAACGAGAGTACTACGTCAATAAACTCGAGCAGGCTAAAGAAGCCAGTCACAGATCGTCTGGGCTATAATTTATGATGATTCTTTTATCTATTAACATTTTTTAAAAGATGATATTCGACTGAGTAGGTCGTAAAGTAAAAGGGCGACTATCAGCCCTTTTCTTGCATTTATTTGATTCTTCTTTTACTTTTTAGAAAGGAGCAAGGGATTCCGAAGTGTAGAGATATTCGGACTGAAAATCAATTGAACTCTTAGTGATGAAACTAACAGTTCTTGGATTTTAGTTTTCCTGACTATGATTTATGATTAAAATCTATGACACTATGTCTCGTGATTTGCGAGAATTTGTCCCGATTGAGGACGGCAAGGTCAAGATGTATGTTTGTGGGCCAACCGTGTATAACTATATCCACGTGGGGAATGCCCGTTCGACGGTAGCTTTTGATACGATTCGTCGTTATTTTGAGTATCGTGGGTATGAGGTTGCCTATATTTCCAATTTTACGGATGTGGATGATAAGATTATCAACCGTGCCAAGGAAGAAGGTATCACGCCTCAGGAGGTTGCGGACAAGTACATCGCTGCCTTTCGTGAGGATGTGACGGCCTTGGGCGTCAAACCTGCGACCCGCCATCCTCGTGTGGTGGAGTTTATGGCTGACATTATCCGCTTTGTGGAAGATTTGATTGAAAAAGGCTTTGCTTATGAGAGCCAAGGAGATGTCTATTTCCGTGTGGAAAAATCTCATAACTATGCCAAGTTGGCCAATAAAACCTTGGAAGATTTGGAGCTAGGTGCTTCAGGTCGTACCGATGAAGAAACAGCTCGTAAGGAAAATCCTGTAGACTTTGCCCTCTGGAAATCTGCCAAATCAGGCGAGATTTCTTGGGACAGTCCTTGGGGACCTGGTCGTCCGGGCTGGCACATCGAGTGTTCAGTCATGTCGACAGAGATTTTGGGAGATACCATTGATATCCACGGTGGTGGAGCCGATCTGGAGTTTCCGCATCACACCAATGAAATTGCCCAGTCAGAAGCCAAAACAGGTAAGACTTTTGCCAACTACTGGATGCACAATGGCTTTGTCAATATTGACAATGTCAAGATGTCCAAGTCCTTGGGGAACTTTATCACTGTTCATGATGCTCTCAAAACGCTCGATGGCCAAGTACTCCGTTTCTTCTTTGCGACTCAACACTACCGCAAGCCAATCAACTTTACGGAAAAAGCGGTGCGCGATGCAGAGACTAATCTTAAGTATCTGAAGAATACTTACGAGCAACCTTTTACAGGAAATGTGGACGCCCAAGAGTTACAATCCTTTAAAGATAAGTTTGTAGCGGCTATGGATGAGGATTTCAACTCTGCCAACGGTATTACAGTAGTCTTTGAAATGGCCAAGTGGATTAACTCTGGCAATTATGATGCAAGTGTTAAGCAAGCTCTTGCGGATATGTTAGAAGTCTTTGGAATTGTCTTTGTTGAGGAAGTTTTGGATGTAGAGATTGAAGACTTGATCCAAAAACGTCAAGAAGCGCGTGCAAATCGTGACTTTGCGACAGCGGATCAAATCCGTGACCAATTGGCTGCTCAAGGAATTAAGCTCCTTGATACCAAAGATGGAGTGAGGTGGACACGTGATTGATGTCAATCTCATTAACGGGATTGCGCTAGCTTTTGAAGGAGATGCGGTTTATTCCATGTATATTCGCCGCCACCTCATCCTCAAAGGCATGACCAAACCCAATAAACTCCATCAAGAAGCGACCAAGTATGTTTCAGCCAAGGCTCAAGCTCGCCTGATTGCCCTCATGTTGGAGGAGCAAGTTCTAACGGAAAAAGAAGAAGAAATCTACAAACGTGGTCGCAATACCAATAGCCACACCAAGGCTAAAAATGCTGATGTAGTGACTTACCGTATGTCCACAGGTTTTGAAGCCGTCATGGGCTATCTCCATATGACTGCTAATCTAGAACGTCTTGAGAGCTTGATTTCGTGGTGCATCCAAAAAGTGGAGGGCTAGGACATGATGGCAAAAGAACTACAAGACTGGTTTCCTGAAGCTCAGATTTCAGACCAACCAGTAGAGAAAGAAGGCTATCTCACGCTCCCTTTAGCTTCTCAGCAGTGGATTTTGCTGGAGGAAGCTGGTCTCAGTGAGCGTGAAAAGCAGTTGGTTGCCCTGTTGACCCAGCAGGAGCAAGCTCGTTCGCTCAATCCTTGGTATTCTTATCTGGTTGAGGGGAAGGGACAGGCACCGAAAACTTTTAAAAAGATTCAGTTGGTTTATTGTCATCTTTCCTATTTTCAGCAGGAAAATCTAGCTTCTTGGCTAGATATGATGCGGACTCTTTTTCCCAACTGTCAGACGGTGCTTCAAGTCGGAGCTCAGGATTATGTTTTCGTGCTTCAACAAGATAGATATACCTCTGTACGAGCTATTTTAAGTGATACGATTGAAGCGGTTGAGTATGACTTTGGACTGCGTCTCTCTATCATGTTAGGTCAGGTTTGGTCTCAGACAGGACATCAAGCCCTATCAGACTTAATCAAAGCGGAGCGCGATTTGTTTAAGACTTGGTGGCGTCAAGGTCACCAAGGTGTTCATACTTTTTCTCAGCTCTATCTTTGGAGTATGGGAGAAAGACTCGTTGACCTGAGAGTCATTAAAGAATGTCTGCACCAGATGATTTTGGATCAAGATCAGATTCAGGAAATCATTCTTTCTCTTTGGGAAAATAGTGCTGTCTTAACTAAAACAGCCCAGCAACTCTATCTGCACCGTAATTCTCTTCAATACAAGATTGATAAATGGGAAGAATTGACAGGGCTTCAGTTGAAGGAATTGACTGACCTGACCTTGTGTTATCAGTTGATTTTACCAGATATTTTATAAAGTTTTGTGCAAGTTGCACAGAACTTTTTTATTTTTTTGGTCACCTTGCCATAGAAAAGTAAAGCGTTTTCATCTATAATAAAACTATCAAAAGACAAAAGGAGTTCACCTCATGGTAGAATTGAATCTTAAAAACATTTACAAAAAATATCCAAACAGCGAACACTATTCAGTTGAAGACTTCAACTTGGACATCAAAGACAAAGAATTTATCGTTTTCGTAGGTCCTTCAGGATGTGGTAAATCAACAACTCTTCGTATGATTGCTGGTCTTGAAGATATCACAGAAGGAACTGCATCTATCGATGGCGTGGTTGTCAACGACGTAGCTCCAAAAGACCGTGACATTGCCATGGTATTCCAAAACTACGCTCTTTACCCACATATGACTGTTTATGACAACATGGCTTTCGGTTTGAAATTGCGTAAATACAGCAAAGAAGACATCGACAAACGTGTGCAAGAAGCAGCTGAAATCCTTGGATTGAAAGAATTCTTGGAACGTAAACCTGCTGACCTTTCAGGTGGTCAACGTCAACGTGTTGCCATGGGTCGTGCGATTGTCCGTGATGCAAAAGTATTCTTGATGGACGAACCTTTGTCAAACTTGGATGCAAAACTTCGTGTATCTATGCGTGCTGAAATCGCTAAAATCCACCGTCGTATCGGAGCTACAACTATCTACGTAACTCATGACCAAACAGAAGCGATGACACTGGCAGACCGTATCGTTATCATGTCAGCAACTAAGAATCCTGCTGGTACAGGTACTATCGGACGTGTAGAACAAATCGGTACTCCTCAAGAAGTTTACAAAAACCCAGTTAATAAATTCGTAGCAGGCTTCATCGGAAGCCCAGCTATGAACTTCATCAATGTGAAATTGGTTGGTAGCGAAATTGTTTCTGACGGTTTCCGTTTGAAAGTTCCAGAAGGCGCATTGAAAGTTCTTCGTGAAAAAGGCTACGAAGGTAAAGAATTGATCTTCGGTATCCGTCCAGAAGACGTGAATGCAGAACCTGCTTTCCTTGAAACATTCCCAGAATCAGTTGTCAAAGCTACTATCTCAGTATCAGAATTGCTTGGTTCAGAATCTCACCTTTACTGCCAAGTTGGTAAAGATGAATTTGTTGCCAAAGTTGATGCTCGTGACTACTTGCAAACAGGTGCAACAGTTGAACTTGGATTTGACTTGAACAAAGCACACTTCTTCGATGTAGAAACTGAAAGAACGGTTTACTAAGATAAAAGAAACTTAAAACACTGCTAGAGAAATCTGGCAGTGTTTTTTGAGATGTGGATTGATTGAGAGGGAATTTTCTAGTTTTCATATTCTTAAAAAAGTGATAAAATGGTAGGAAGAATTGGAGAGTAGAGATGCCAAAAGAAGTGAATTTAACAGGCGAAGAAGTTGTCGCTTTAACCAAAGAATATTTAACAGAAGAGGATGTCCATTTTGTCCATAAGGCCTTGGTCTATGCGGTGGAATGCCACAGTGGCCAATACCGCAAATCAGGCGAGCCTTATATCATTCACCCCATCCAAGTGGCAGGTATTTTAGCTAAGCTCAAGTTGGATGCTGTAACAGTAGCTTGTGGTTTCTTGCATGATGTGGTGGAAGATACTGATGCGACCTTGGACGATTTGGAAAGAGAGTTTGGTCCTGATGTGCGGGTGATTGTTGACGGGGTTACCAAGCTCGGTAAGGTCGAGTACAAATCAATCGAGGAGCAGTTGGCTGAAAATCATCGCAAGATGCTCATGGCCATGTCTGAGGACATCCGCGTTATCTTGGTTAAACTGTCTGACCGCTTACACAATATGCGGACCCTGAAACATCTTCGAAAAGACAAGCAGGAGCGTATTTCCAAAGAAACTATGGAAATCTATGCGCCGCTTGCCCACCGTCTGGGGATTTCTAGCGTTAAATGGGAATTGGAAGACCTATCTTTCCGTTATCTTAATCCAACTGAGTTTTACAAGATTACCCATATGATGAAGGAAAAACGCAGAGAGCGTGAAGCCTTGGTGGATGAGGTAGTTACGAAACTAGAAGACTATACGACAGATCGTCACTTGAAAGGGAAGATTTACGGTCGTCCTAAGCATATTTACTCGATTTTCCGCAAAATGCAGGATAAGAGAAAACGTTTTGAGGAAATCTATGACCTGATTGCCATTCGCTGTATTTTAGATACCCAAAGTGATGTTTATGCCATGCTTGGTTATGTACATGAGCTTTGGAAACCAATGCCAGGTCGTTTCAAAGACTATATCGCTAACCGCAAGGCCAATGGTTATCAGTCTATCCATACGACTGTCTATGGGCCAAAAGGGCCGATTGAATTCCAGATTCGGACCAAGGAAATGCACGAGGTCGCTGAGTACGGGGTTGCAGCTCACTGGGCTTATAAGAAGGGCATCAAGGGGCAGGTTAACAGCAAGGAATCAGCTATCGGGATGAACTGGATCAAGGAGATGATGGAGCTCCAAGACCAGGCTGATGATGCCAAGGAATTTGTGGACTCTGTGAAGGAAAACTATCTGGCTGAGGAGATTTACGTCTTTACCCCAGATGGAGCTGTCCGTTCCCTTCCAAAAGATTCAGGACCGATTGACTTTGCCTATGAAATCCATACAAAAGTTGGGGAGAAAGCGACGGGTGCCAAGGTCAATGGTCGTATGGTTCCACTGACAACCAAGCTCAAGACAGGGGATCAGGTTGAAATTGTCACCAACCCCAACTCATTTGGGCCAAGCCGTGACTGGCTCAATATGGTCAAGACCAGCAAGGCGCGTAACAAGATTCGTCAGTTCTTTAAAAATCAAGATAAGGAATTGTCTGTCAACAAGGGTCGTGAAATGCTGATGGCTCAGTTCCAAGAAAACGGCTATGTAGCTAATAAATTCATGGACAAGCGTCACATGGACCAAGTTTTGCAAAAGACTAGCTACAAGACAGAAGAATCCCTTTTTGCGGCCATTGGTTTTGGAGAAATCGGTGCTATTACCGTCTTTAACCGTCTGACTGAAAAGGAACGCCGTGAGGAAGAACGTGCCAAGGCCAAGGCTGAAGCAGAAGAACTTGTCAAAGGTGGCGAGATCAAGGTTGAAAATAAAGAAACCCTCAAGGTAAAGCATGAGGGTGGTGTGGTCATTGAAGGTGCATCAGGCCTCTTAGTGCGGATTGCTAAGTGTTGTAATCCTGTTCCTGGTGACGATATTGTTGGTTATATTACCAAGGGTCGTGGTGTAGCTATTCATCGTGTGGATTGTATGAACCTGCGTGCCCAAGAAAACTACGAGCAACGTCTCCTTGATGTAGAATGGGAAGATCAGTACTCTAGCTCAAATAAGGAGTATATGGCCCATATCGATATTTATGGCCTCAACCGTACAGGACTGTTGAACGATGTACTGCAAGTTCTTTCAAACACAACCAAGAATATCTCAACAGTCAATGCCCAACCAACCAAGGATATGAAGTTTGCTAATATCCATGTGTCCTTTGGCATTGCCAATCTCTCGACACTGACTTCAGTCGTGGACAAGATTAAGAGTGTGCCAGAAGTCTATTCTGTCAAACGGACAAACGGCTAATTGTCTGAGCTTCTACTAGAAAGGCTATTATGAAAATCATTATCCAACGGGTTAAAAAAGCCCAAGTGAGTATCGAAGGTCAGGTTCAGGGGAAAATCAATCAGGGCCTCTTATTGCTGGTTGGTGTTGGGCCAGAGGACCAAGAGGAAGATTTGGACTATGCTGTGAGAAAGCTTGTCAATATGCGGATTTTTTCAGACGCAGAAGGCAAGATGAACCTGTCTGTCAAAGATATTGAAGGAGAAATCCTCTCTATTTCTCAGTTTACCCTCTTTGCGGATACTAAGAAAGGCAATCGTCCAGCCTTTACAGGTGCAGCCAAGCCTGATATGGCATCAGACTTCTATGATGCTTTCAATCAAAAATTAGCGCAAGAAGTGCCCGTTCAGACAGGCATCTTTGGAGCGGATATGCAGGTTGAGTTGGTCAATGACGGACCTGTTACCATAATCCTTGATACTAAAAATAGATAAGAAAGACCAAGTCCAGCCGGCTTGGTTTTTCTTATCTATCATAAAATACTCCAAAATGAAATCTGTTTCTGATAGGCCTTGGGGAAATCTTGTTTCAGGCTTTGGCTTATGCGATAGGAAGGGATGAGATGACCTATGATTAGGAGAGTTCCCTGAAGGAAAAGTGGGACATCACTTAAAAACAGCAAGGAGAGCATCATCAGGATATCCCATAGGAGGATTTGTAAGGTAAAACGCCAGAATCTTGGTCTAATCTGGGAATAGAGGTGACTAAAGTGGTCACAAAGTTGGTTAGAAAGATAGGTCAATAGCACAGGATGAAAGAAAATGACCCAACCGCTATAAATCAAAATCCAGTCCCAAGTAAGCCCCTCTTTAAATGTCAAAAATGCCAGCATGATTCCATCAATGACAAGGAGTTGAGTGGTTTTGATGAAGATGATTTTTTTCATGCTAAAACCTCCTTTTCCTTAGAGACACTCTCATAAAGAGATGTGTTTATCGTAAAAATCTGGATAGTGTTCTCTTAGGTAGTCAGCCGTCATATAATATAAAGTAGAATGGCAAGCAGTGATGATTGGCATAAGAGATGAAAAACGATGAGAACTAACGAAGGCTAAAAGGACAAAAAATAGAAAATCAATGGAGAGAACCCCTAAATAGTAGAAGCGAATCTTTTTATTGATTTGAGGATAAATCTCAGTGAATTGATGTTTGAGTCGGACAACCAAGCGAAACAGCAGTAGTCCTTGAGCAAGGAGGAAAATAAAACCAGAGAGCAAGAGCCAGTCCAAAGATGTCTCGGGTCTTTTGCTAAAAAATGCCAATAGTAGCAAATCGATAACTGCAATTGCTACGAAATGGAGTCTAAAGAGATTTTTCATAAGATGACCTCCCTCTTTTATCTATCTTCATTCTACTCCAAAAGAATGGGAGTTACAAGTAAAATGATAAAAATAGCAGAAGGGAGATTCTCTTAAGTCGACTTGTTTTTTTATTTAAGTTTTCTTCTATTATCTTACCTCTTCATCATTCCAGACAAATAAAGCTCCGATTGCATTGAGGATATAAAAGATATATTTTCCGATATTGGCAAAATTTCCTTGAATGCCAGCCTTTGTCAGTTGAACGAAATTGTAAATCAACCAAAAGCCCCACTGAGTTGTTAGTTTCAATGCGTTAAAAGCATTGGCAATGAGGGACAGTGCAAAGGCAATAGTTGTTACGTGGGCAAGGAGATTCATCTTTCCTCCATAGCCGATATAGTTGGTCACAAAGGCAAAGAGGAAGGCGATGATGGAAATGATGATGGCCGCTAATTTTAGCTGTTTTTGGCTCATTTGGTTGGGTCTGCCTTCTTGCGAAGCTTCCCATTTCTTAATAGCAAAGGTATAAATGAGGAAGGTGACAGGATAGGTGATAATGGCCGCCTTATTTCCAAGGATATAGTCAATGGTGCCAGACAAAATCGTATTGACAATACCAAAGTAATTACCCCATTTGCTTAATTTTCCCGTAAAACGAGTGGATAACATGGAAATCCCAACGTTGGTTACGGAAATCAATCCAAAGGGAACAAGAGCTGTCCATGGTCCCCAGTCTACGAATTTATCGAGACGGGAGTTGAGGTAGCCAGATGCAATCGCAATTCCAACGACCAGAGCAACTCCGAAGAGGTCAAACCATTTAGACGTCGCAAAAATTTTGAGTGATTTTTTCATAGTTTAAACTATCTTTCTTTTTTTACAAATATTCTACAACTAAATGAAAGTAAAATCAAATGATAGAAATAAAACCCTGAAAATTAAACTTTCAGAGTTGGTAGGGGACTTGAGAAATTAGTTGATTTTTTCGACATAGAGTTGTTTGGCAATGTCCATACTTACTTGTAAATCCTCTTCTTTACTGAGGATAGTGAAGGTATTGCTAAAGCCATCAAACTGCTGGACTTGGAGTTGGTCACCGATGTGAAGTGAGTGCTTGTCCAGATAATGGAGAATGTCAAAACTATCGTGCACCCGAGTCAGGCGGTAGGCGCCAGCTTCCTTGATGTCAGCTAGTGGCAGGTTATTGATTTCAACTAAGAGTTCTCCCTTAGCAGGAATAGTTCCTCCGTGAGGGCAGGTCTTGGGGAATCCTAGTAGTTTATCCAGTCTTTCCACGAACAGGTCAGAGACAGTGTGTTCCAATACCTCAGCTTCCTCGTGAATCTGGTCACTCGTATAGTCTAAATGATGAACTAGAAAAACTTCAATCAAACGGTGCTTACGATAGAGCTCAGAGACCAGTTTGAGGCCGATGTCAGTTAGTAGATAGCCGCATTCCTTGTCCTTGAGGATGAGGTTTTCGCTCTTCATCCGTTTAATCATTTCAGTTACGGCAGGGGGAGAGACTTGCATACGAGCCGCAATTTCCTTGTTGGTAATCTTATGCAAATCTATGCCAATTTCATAAATACACTTTAGATAATCTTCTTTATTCGGGGTCATTCGTTTCCTCTTGTCTAATATCTTTATCTAGTATATCAAAAAAAGCTAGATTTCTCTAGCTATCTGCCACAATGGCTTCTAATTTAGTTCTTTAGCAGCTGCAATTGCGGCTTCGAAGTTTGGTTCAGAGTTGATATTGTCCACGTATTCAACGTAGCGAATAGTATTGTCAGTATCGAGGACAAAGACTGCGCGTGCCAATAAGTGCCACTCATTGATTAAGAGGGCATAATCACGTCCAAAGGAATGGTCGAAATAGTCTGAGAGCATGATGGCATTTTCAATACCTTCAGCGCCACACCAACGTTTTTGGGCAAAAGGGAGGTCCATGGAAACAGTCAAGACAACCGTATTATCCAGTCCAGCCAGTTCTTCATTAAAACGACGCGTTTGAGTTGAGCAGATGCCTGTATCGATAGAAGGCACGACACTCAAGACTTTTTTCTTGCCATCAAAATCAGCCAGAGATTTTTTAGAAAGGTCTGTTGTAGTGAGTGAAAAATCAAGTGCCTTGTCGCCGACTTGTAGTTGTTTACCTGTAAAGCTTACAGGATTTCCGAGAAAAGTTACCATAGGATACTCCAATCTTTTTTCTTCCATTTTAGCTGAAACAGTCGGAATTTTCCAATGATTTGACCGGAAATATGGATATAGAAAAAACGCCAGCTCATGTGAGAATGACGTTTTTCAGAGGTTTATACTCAATGAAAATCACAGAGCAAACTAGGAAGCTAGCCGCAGGTTGCTCAAAGCACCGCTTTGAGGTTGCAGATAAAGCTGACGTGGTTTGAAGAGATTTTCGAAGAGTATTATTTTGCCAATCCTTCAGCAATCTTATCAAGATTGTATTTCATCATGTTGTAGTAGCTGTCGCCTTCTTTACCTTGTTCTGCGATAGAGTCAGTAAAGATTTGAGCGTAGATTGGGATGTTTGTGTCTTGTGAAACAGTTTTCATTGGACGGTCATCCACACTTGATTCTACAAAGAGGGAAGGAGTTTTTGTTTGGCGAAGTTTTTCAACCAAGGTCTTGATTTGGTCAGGTGTTCCTTCTTCTTCAGTGTTGATTTCCCAGATATAGGCACTTGGGACACCGTAGGCTTTAGAGAAGTATTTGAAGCATCCTTCGCTGGTTACGATGAGTTTTTTCTCAGCAGGGATGTTGTTAAATTTCTCCTTAGCTTCCTTGTCAAGTTTGTCTAGCTTATCAGTATATTCTTTGAGATTTTTTTCGTAGAATTCCTTGTTGCTAGGGTCTTTAGCGCTCAATTGTTTTGCGATGTTTTTAGCAAAAATCATCCCATTTTCAAGGTTGAGCCAAGCGTGTGGGTCTTCTTTGCCTTTTTCGTTTTGACCTTCAAGGTAGATAACATCAACGCCTTCGCTGACTGCAAAGTAGTCTTTGTTTTCAGTTTTCTTAGCATTTTCTACCAATTTTGTAAACCAAGCATTGCCACCTGTTTCAAGGTTGATACCGTTATAGAAAATCAAATCAGCTTGAGAAGTTTTCTTGACATCTTCAGGAAGTGGTTCGTATTCGTGTGGGTCTTGACCAACAGGAACGATACTGTGAAGATCAATCTTGTCACCAGCAATATTTTTAGTGATATCAGCAATGATAGAGTTTGTAGCAACAACTTTTAGTTTTTGACCAGAAGCTGCATCTTTTTTTCCGCTAGCACATGCTACGAGAACAATGGCGGAAAGAAAAAGAACCAACAATGTACCTAATTTTTTCATTAGATCCTCCAATTTATTGGGGCTTTACCCCTTATTTTAACAAATGTTTATTTTTTAGTTTCAAATATCGTTGTTTTGGAGCGATAAAGAAGCTAATGAGAAAGAAACTAGCAGCTGTAAGCACGATACTAGAACCTGCCGCAACGTTAAAGCTATAACCGATAAAGAGTCCCAAAACTGAAGCTGTAGCTCCAAAGGTTGAGGAAAGGAAAATCATGCTTTTCAGGCTATTAGCATAAAGATAAGCAGTTGCAGCTGGGGTAATCAGCATGGCTACAATCAGGATAGTTCCGACACTTTGCATGGCTGTCACAGACACGAGAGTCAGGAGTACCATGAGAAGGTAGTGATAGAAATTGACAGGCATTCCCATGGCTTTGGCCAAGAGTTCATCAAAGGAAGTTATCAAGAGTTGCTTGAAGAAAATCCAGATTAACAAGAGAATGACTGCCCCAACACCCATAGTAATAAACATATCCGTATCTTGGACGGCTAGGATATTACCAAAAAGGATATGGAAAAGGTCAGTTGAACTTTTAGCGACACTAATCAAGATGATACCGAGGGCTAAGAAAGAAGAAAAGGTAATGCCGATGGCGGTATCGCTTTTGATAATCGAGTTTCCCTTGATGTAGGTAATGATGATGGCAGCTAGCAATCCAAAGACAATGGCTCCGATAAAGAAGTCAAGGCCCAAGATGAAGGAGAGGGCTACACCTGGTAAGACAGCATGTGAAATGGCATCTCCCATGAGTGACATCCCGCGTAGGATGATGAAACATCCTACAGCTCCAGCTACAACCCCGACGACAATAGCTGTTATCAAGGCATTTTGTAGGAAATGGAATTTTTGCAATCCATCGATAAATTCTGCAATCATAGGTCACCTCCATTGAAAAAGAGTCGATTACCGTAAGCTTCTTTGAGATTGGCTTCGGTAAAGGTTTCTTTGGTTGGACCAAAGGCAATCACTTCTCGATTGACAAGCAAGACTTGATCGAAGTAGTGGGAAACCTTGCTGAGGTCGTGGTGAACGATGAGAACCGTCTTACCAGCTTTTTTCAAATCTCTCAGCGTATTCATGATGATTTCCTCACTGACAGAGTCAATCCCAACAAAAGGTTCATCCAAGAGGATATAGTCGGCTTCCTGCACCAAACATCTGGCAATCAAGACCCGCTGGAATTGACCTCCAGACAGTTGACTGATTTGACGTTCAGCGTAGTCAGCTAGGCCGACGATTTCAAGGGCTTCCTCTACTTTTTTCCAATGTTTAGCATTTAAACTGTGAAAGAGAGGAATAGAGGGAAATAGTCCTAGTGAGACACATTCCTTGACCTTGATGGGAAAGTTGTAGTCGATATTGATTTTTTGTTCGACATAGGCGATTCGATGTAAGGATTTTTTAACTTCCTTGTCATCGAGAAATGCCTGACCTTGATGTGGGATAATTCCCAGCATACCTTTTAAAAGTGTTGATTTTCCAGCACCGTTTGGACCAATGATACCGGTAATTGTTGGTCCTTGGAGCACTAGTGAAATATCCTTAAGTGCCAACGTTTCTTTGTAGGAGACACTGAGGTTTTCGATACGTATCATAAACTTATATTCCTCCTGACTCTTAATATACCTTAAAAAAAAAATTAAGTCAAGTTAATTTTTGAAAAATTTAAAATAATAACTGAAAATAATGAAAAAGGAAAGTCCATTTTTAATTGCATTCCCAAGCAATTTTTGTTAAGCTAGCAATAACTTAAAAAATGAAAGCGAGAACAAGATGACACGTTATCAAGATGATTTTTATGATGCAATCAATGGAGAATGGCAACAGACAGCTGAAATCCCAGCAGATAAGTCTCAAACAGGAGGTTTTGTTGATTTAGATCAGGAAATTGAAGACTTGATGCTTGCGACAACAGACAAGTGGTTGGCAGGAGAAGAGGTGCCTGAGGATGCTATCTTAGTAAACTTCGTCAAATACCACCGCCTAGTTCGTGATTTTGACAAGAGAGAAGCTGACGGTATCAAACCTGTCTTACCACTCCTTAAAGAATTCCAAGAATTAGAGACTTTTGCGGATTTTACAGCTAGACTAGCAGAGTTTGAACTTGCAGGAAAACCAAACTTCCTTCCTTTTGGTGTATCGCCAGACTTTATGGATGCTAGAATCAATGTTCTATGGGCCAGTGCTCCAAGCACAATCCTGCCAGATACGACCTACTATGCAGAAGACCATCCTCAGCGCGAAGAGCTCTTGACTCTTTGGAAAGAAAGCAGCGCAAATCTCCTCAAGGCTTATGATTTCTCTGATGCAGAAATTGAAGACTTGTTAGAGAAAAGACTAGAATTGGACCGTCGAGTTGCGTCAGTGGTGCTTTCTAATGAAGAAAGTTCAGAGTATGCTAAACTATACCATCCATATGCTTACGAAGATTTCAAGAAATTTGCGCATGCCCTACCTTTGGATGACTTCTTCCAAGCCGTTCTTGGACAAGTGCCAGACAAGGTTATTGTAGACGAGGAACGCTTCTGGCAAGTAGCAGATCAATTCTATAGTGAAGAGGCCTGGCCTCTCCTCAAGGCAACCTTAATTTTAAGTGTTGTCAATCTCTCAACCAGCTATTTAACAGAAGAAATCCGTGTCTTGTCAGGTGCCTATAGCCGTGCGCTTTCAGGAGTTCCAGAAGCCAAAGATAAGGTCAAGGCAGCCTACCAGCTAGCACAAGGTCCTTTCAAACAAGCCTTGGGTCTCTGGTATGCCCATGAAAAATTCTCTCCAGAGGCCAAGGCAGATGTAGAGAAAAAAGTGGCAACCATGATTGATGTCTATAAGGAACGCTTGGCTAAAAATGACTGGCTAACTCCTGAAACTCGTGATAAGGCCATCGTCAAACTCAATGTCATCAAGCCTTATATCGGTTACCCAGAAGAATTGCCAGAACGCTATAAGGACAAGGTAGTGGATGAGACTGCTAGTCTTTTTGACAATGCTCTAGCCTTTGCGCGTGTGGAAATCAAACACAGTTGGAGTAAGTGGAACCAGCCTGTAGACTACAAGGAGTGGGGCATGCCTGCTCATATGGTCAATGCCTACTACAATCCACAGAAGAACCTGATTGTCTTCCCGGCGGCTATTTTACAAGCACCTTTCTATGACTTGCATCAGTCATCTTCTGCTAACTACGGTGGTATTGGAACAGTTATTGCCCATGAAATTTCCCACGCCTTTGATACCAATGGAGCTTCCTTTGATGAAAATGGTAGCCTAAAGGATTGGTGGACAGAGAGTGACTATGCTGCCTTCAAGGAGAAAACACAAAAAGTCATTGACCAATTTGATGGACAAGATTCTTATGGAGCAACCATCAACGGTAAATTGACTGTATCAGAAAACGTGGCTGACTTGGGAGGAATCGCTGCAGCGCTTGAAGCAGCCAAGAGAGAACCAGACTTCTCAGCAGAAGAATTTTTCTACAACTTCGGTCGCATCTGGCGCATGAAAGGTCGTCCAGAATTTATGAAACTTTTGGCTAGTGTCGATGTGCACGCACCAGCCAAACTCCGTGTCAATGTGCAAGTACCAAACTTCGATGATTTCTTTACAACCTATGATGTCAAAGAAGGAGATGGTATGTGGCGTTCACCAGAAGACCGCGTGATTATTTGGTAATGAATCGAATCTAATACTAAAATCCGTAAATCTGTATAGGATGGGTTAGAGAGGTTAATATGAAGAAATTTTTAATGATATTTTCAGCTATTCTTACTGTTTTTGTTTTAGCATCTTGTGGTGCAAACAAAAAAGATGAAAAAATAGAACCTTCGGCAACACAATCATCTTCTACCAAAGAGGAACAGAAGGAAAGCTCTACGAAGTCAGAGAGCCAAACTAGTACAAGTTCTTCAATGGCAACGCCGTCAACAACAATGGAAACGAAAAGCGAAACAGGAAAAGATTTGTACAAGGAAGTAATAGAGCGGTACAATCACTATCAGGCACTTTTAAGTAGTGGCGACCGAGAATCCTTGTATGAAAAGTTGAAACAGAACAAGATTTTTTCTGAAGAGTATGGCTATATCTTTACACTAAGCACCTACGATAAACCAGCTAGTCTTCATTATGTGTTTGCTGATTTAAATAAGGATGGTCAGGATGAATTGATTATTGGAGATAAAAAATATATAGGGGCCATTTACTATTTAGAGAATAAACAACCCAAGTTGCTTCATACAGCTTATGTAGCTTCTGCAGGTGGTTTTCGTTCCAGTTTAGTTATTTATGAAAACGGTCAAGTCAGATATGCAGACTGGCAGTCAACACGACCAGAAATGAACTTAAGTCTGTATGCTTTTAATAAAGATGGAGTGCAAAAGATTAAAGAAGGGACTATCCAAATTGGTGGGAATCAAAAACCAGAGCAAGTCTTAGAGATTTCTTCTAATGAACTTGATTTAGCTAAATTTGAATGGAAAGAATTTGCCCCAGTCAACTAGTATTTGATGAAATTTAAAACTAGGCTAGATTCTAAAGTCACAAAATAGCAGTACACAAAAACCAAGGATAAAAGTTTCCTTGGTTTTTTGCTTGCTAGAAAAAGGGATTGAAAGTCTTTTCGTGGGCAATAGTAGTAGCTGGACCATGCCCTGGATAGACATCATAGTTTGGTAGAGTGAAGAGTTGGGTCTGGATACTATGAAGGAGTTGCTCCATGCTACCAGTCGGAAGGTCGGTCCGTCCGATTGTTTCTCGGAAAAGAGCATCCCCTGTTAAGACTAGGTGAGCATCAGGAAAGACGATAGAAACACCACCGATAGAGTGACCTGGTGTTGGCAAGACAGTGAAACGAAATTCCTCTAGTTGGTATTCTTCATGAAAGGCAAAGGTGTGCTCTGCAGGTTTTGCGACCACATCTGCCATATCATCGTGGCGAGGAAGCCCAGAGAGATTATCGACAGGAGTATATAGCCAGCTGGCTTCACTCTCTGCAATATAGACTGGAGGATTGCCAAAAGTCTCGCGAACCAAGTCCAGACTCATGATATGGTCATAATGGGCGTGGGTCAAGAAAATAGCACAGATAGGTTTGTTGATGTTCTCTATTGTCTGACGAATGGCTTCCCAATGGCTACCAGGATCGACAACAATGAGGTGTTTTTCACCTTCCAAATAATAGGTGTTTTCATAGGCAATAGGATTCACAGTTTTATGGATTTTCATACTAGCTCCGATCTCAAAGAATGTACTAAATTAAGTATAGCACAGTTAGGGAGAATAGAGTGGATAGAAAATCCTTCTCTTTTAAAGAAGGTTACTGGTTATCTATTTCATTCTGTCTAAAATAAAGATAGCTATTTTTAGAGTTATGAACTAGCTAGAGTTTTTAATTGACTGGAATTTAAAATAAATCTAATGAGCTGGAGAGTAAATTATTGAAAAAATAGATAATGAATCAAAAAAATTGTATCTTACAGTAGAGACAAGTTTTTGTCTGTGAACAGCAAAATATACATGTAGAGTTAACTTAAATTAATATATTAAAACTACAAAATATAGTATGTAACCTATAACTCTTTGATATATCTAACAAAACAAGTTAAATAGTCAGAAAATTATTGTGTTTTTGGAAAATATTTATTTTAAATTTAGAATAAAAAAATAAGCCATTTTATTTGCCATAGACTAGGAAATATGATATCATAAAGCTGTATGTTGTAGACAATTTTATGATATTGAAAATGACTTCTAACATCTTTTGTTTTCATCTGAGGTTAGATGTGAGTTTGCGATATCAATAACTTGTAAATCGACATCAAAATAAAAAAAGGAGGTTGTGGGTCTAAATGAAAGGCAAGCAACAACAAGATTATAGAGTAGAAAAGTACATCCGTTATGGTATCCGGAAATATAGCTTTGGAGCAGCATCAGTAGCAGTTGCAGCTGGTTTGATGTTTCTTGGAAATGGTGCGGTATCAGCAACGGAAGTTCAAGGTGCAGAAGCATCAGTAGCGGCAACTACTGCCCCAGCAAATCAAGCGGATTCTAATAAAGAAAAGGAAGCCGTGAAGCCAGAAACTAAAGTAGAAGAAGCAAAACCTGAAGTTAAAGTACAGGAAGCTAAGAAAGCAAATAAAGCAGCTCTTGAAGCGAATGTTGCTACTTTAGAAATGAAATTAGCATCTGCTAAAAATGCAGATGCGTCTGTAGTAAACTCAGCTAAGGAAGTTTTAGCTGCAGCTAAAGCAACACTTTCAAATCCAGAAGCAAGTCAATTGGATGTGAATACTTTAGCTGACAAACTTTCAGCATTGGGTCAAGCCGTAGCTGAATCAGATGCTATGGGTCAACAGAAAAAATTAGAAGCTGAAAAAGCAGCTGCTAAAGCTGAAGCTGAAAAGAAAGCTACTCCAGCAGAAAAATCTCTTTCAGAAGCTAAAACAGCACTTGACAAAGCTTCATCTGAAGCAGAAGTGACTAATAAATTAGCAACTGCTGAACTTTCTAAAAAGGAAGTGAAGGAAGAAAACAAAGCGGCTGTTGAAGCGGCAGTAGCTAAAAACCAAACAGTTCTTGCTGAAACAAAATCTCTTCTAGCTGATAAGAGTGTCACAAAAGAGCAAGTAGAAGCACAACTTGCACGTTTAAATGAGTCAATCCTTGCAGTATACAACGAGCTGAAAAATGCAGGTATTGGTCGTGATGGTAAGTTTTCAGCAGTCTTAGCAGACATTGCTGATACAGTTACGACTCCACCTCTATCAGAAGAAGAACAAATCAACCACTGGAAGAAGTATGCAGATAAGAACACAGAACGTCTGACAAAACAAATCAAGTGGTTTGACATTTCAAATCCGAAAGCGAAAATTGAAAATCTTGGCCCAGATGGTAAACTTCAAGTAGGTACTAAGTTTACACAAGAAATTTCTCCAGGCTATGTTGTAACCTTAACAGTTACTAAATTAGCGCCATTCAACTCAACGGATGAGTACAAAAAACGTGGTGGAGCAGGTTATGATGCAAATGCTGTTAATGAGTATAAAAATGGGGATCCAGCTGAATTAAAAGTAGTACAGCAAGGAGGTTACTCTGTTGCGAAAACAAACGGAATGGATACTAAAGGTAAAACGGTTATCCAGTCTGTTAAAGATGGAGCTAACGTAGGGGTAGAATTCTCAGTTAAAGCTACATTAAATGGAACAGAAGTTCCAGCCAACGTTGTATTCTTAACAGGGGAAGAAGCTGGTTCGTCAGAAGTTGAAATCTACAAAACAGATGGAGATGGATTTGAATTAGTAACTGAATTATCAAATACGACACCAAGATATAGTACTGCTCGTTCTTATACTGCAGAAACTTATGAATACAGAACATTGCCTTCTGCCGGACATGGGCAAGATGGTTATCGTAGACAATTTGGGGTAGAATATACTCTTAATGGTTCAGGGAAAGAAGCCTTTGAAAAATTCAAAGCGGATAAAGCAGCTGGCTTCTTCAATACAACTGTGACATCAGATACTGTTATTGCGATGAAAGCAGAAGATGGTAAATATCACACAGATGGATTAGGGACACAAGTTTTTGGACCGGTCTCAACTCACCGTGATTCAGGTTTCTCTACTCCATTGGTAATGACGCGTAATGCTAAAAACATTGGTATGTACATCTTTTCTGCAGGTCAACAAGGATCTATGCTAGGATTTATGGTCCTAGATGAAGGGGATGCTCCAGCTTCATACGGTCGTGTAGCCCACTCTATTTCTAAGTCTGACGGTCAACACCAACCATATCTAGGTTCTGTACCGGCTGACGTTGATGTTCGAACAACTCCAATTAACAAAACAAATGCCTTTGTATACGATGATATCAATGGTATCGGTAATGCTGATGAAGGTGCTCGTCAATTGATGGGTGATGATGTTGCTCCAAATGATAACTATAAGTTGAAAAAAGTTAATGATGGAACTTACTCAATGACTTTCGATGCCCACCTAGACGGAGAAGCTAAAGCTTACGTTAACGGTTGGATTGACTTTAACAACAATGGAAAATTCGATGAAGATGAAGCCGCTGGTGTGACAGAAGTGACTGCTGATGGTAAGGTTACTCTTACTTGGACAAACACAGTTCAAAATGTGGATACCAGTGCAACAAAATTAGCTACACGTCTTCGTATTGCATACGATAAAGCAGATGTCAAGGCTCCTACTGGTATTGCCTACTCAGGTGAAGTAGAAGATTTCCAAATCCAACAAACAATTCCACCACGTGGAACTAAGAGAGAAACAACAGATGTACAAGGTGCAACTCAAACATCTACTGTAGCATTCAACGCATATGGTCAAAAGAACTATGATTTTGATAAAGACAATGCAATAGATACAACTGTTAAATCACAAATCGTTAAACCAGATGGTACATTAGTAACAGATGCTGACCTAGTTGATGGATACTACGTTGTACCAGGGCAAGGTAAATACAAGATTACTGATAACGGTGCAAATGTAGATGTAGAATTTATCCCAGAAGCAAACTTTGTAGGTACAGCAGATGGTATTACTATTCGTCGTACAGATATCAATGGTAACACTACTGGTTGGGGTAACGAAGGTCGCCAAATCATCGGTGGTACAGGTGAAGCTAAAGACCAACTAGAGCTAGTAAGTGAACAGGTTCAACTTGCTGGTTTAGCAGCTAAAGGTTCTATGGATGGACGCTACATCCCAACAGTAACTCCAAAAGCAATCGTTGGAACTCCAGAAGAGTCAACTGATATCCAAGGTAAACCACAAACGAAAACACCTAAATTCTCAATCGACGTAGATAAAGATGGAGATGGAACTGCACCAGATGCGGTAACACCAAGTGCACAATACCCAGCTAAGTTAGTAGATCCAGCGACTGGACAACCAACAGATGAAACAACTGTAACTGTAAAAGGTGAAGGAACTTATACAATCGATCCAACAACTGGAGCGGTAACATTTACTCCAGAACCACAATTTACAGGAACTGCTAAAGGTATTGATGTATCATTAACAGCACCAGTAGGTCAAGATAAAAATGGTCAACCTGTAACAGCTACAGCTACTGCAAAATACACTCCAACTGTAACACCTGTTAACCCAACAGCAACTCCAGCTACTTCAACAGGAGTACAAGGTGAAACTCAAACAGGTAAACCAACATTTACAGAAGGTAATACAGAAGTACCTATTAAAGAGGGTTCTGTAAAATTATTAAATCCAGATGGAACAGAAGCAAATGGACCAGTAGATGCTTTAGACCCAAGTGGTAAAAAAGTTGGGGAATACACTGTAGATCCAACAACAGGTGTAGTAACATTCACGCCAACAGACAAATCTTACACAGGACCAGTACAACCAGCTAAAGTTCAAGCTGAAGATAAGAATGGAACAAAAGTTTCTACAACTTACACTCCAAACATCGTAGGAGTAACACCAACAGCAACACCAGCTACAACTGAAGATGTTCAAGGTAAGACTCAAGAAAGTCCAGTTTCATTTGAAGCAGGAAAAACTACAATTGCTGGAGAAGAAAAAACTGTAGAAATCGATCCATCTACTTACACACTTCTAGGTGAAGATGGACAACCAGCTACTGAAGTACCAGCTAAAGATCCAGAAGGAAACGTAATTGGTAAGTACACTCTTAAAACTGTAGATGGAAAAGCTGTTGCAGTATTCGAACCAACAGATAAGACATATTCAGGTGAAGTACAACCAGTACGAGTTCAAGCTAAAGATAAGAATGGTACAGCTGTAGAAACAACTTACACACCGAAGATTACTCCGGTAGTTCCAACAGCAGAACCAGCTACATCAGAAGCTATCCAAGGTGAAACTCAAAAAGGAACTCCAACATTCGCTCCTGGAGACACTATTGCTCCAATCAAAGAGAACTCTTACAAGCTTCTTGATAAAGAAGGAAATGAAGTTCCAGCTGGTCAAACAACTCCAGCATATGCTGAGGACGGAGTAACTCCAGTAGGTACTTACTCAATTGATCCAGCAACAGGTGAAGTAACCTTCACACCAACAGATAAATCTTACACAGGTAATGTTACACCTGCTGATGTTCAAGCAGAGGACGCAAATGGAACAAAAGTTTCTACAACTTATACTCCATCTATCGTACCTGTAACACCAACAGCAGAACCAGCTAAAACTGTAGATGTTCAAGGTGCAACTCAAACAGGCAAACCAGTATTCCAAGGTGGAACAGCTATGGTTAACGGTGAAGAGAAAACTGTTGAAATCGACGATACAGTACCAGCTAAATTGGTAGATCCAAAAACTGGAGAACAAGTTGATTCAGTCACTGTAGAAGGTGAAGGAACATACACAGTAGCTCCAGATGGAACAGTAACATTCAAGCCAGAACCACAATTTACAGGAGTAGCCAAAGGTGTTGAGGTAGTTCGTCAAGATAAGAACGGCACACCAGCTAAAGCTACATACACACCGGAAGTTAAACCAGTAACACCAACAGGAACAGATGCTGTAACTGAAAATATTCAAGGTTCAACTCAAACAGGTAAACCTGAATTCAAGGGTGGAACAGTAACAATCGATGGTAAAGAGAAAACTGTTGAAATCAATGAAGATAAACCAGCTAAATTGGTAGATCCAAAAACAGGAAATCCAGTTGATTCAGTAACTATCGAAGGTGAAGGAACATATACAGTAGCTCCAGATGGAACAGTAACCTTCACCCCAGAAAAGAACTTCACAGGTAAAGGAACAGGTGTTACAGTTCAACGCGAAGATAAGAACGGCACACCAGTAACAGCTAAATACACTCCAGTTGTTAAGAAAGCAACACCAACAGGAACAGACGCTGTAACTGAAGATATCCAAGGTTCAACTCAAACAGGCAAACCAGTATTCCAAGGTGGAAAAGTTACTGTAAATGGTGAAGAAAAAACTGTTGAAATTGATGAAGATAAACCAGCTAAATTGGTAGATCCGAAAACAGGAGATCCAGTTGATTCAGTAACTATCGAAGGTGAAGGAACATACACAGTAGCTCCAGATGGAACAGTTACATTCACCCCAGAAAAGAACTTCACAGGTAAAGGAACAGGTGTCACAGTTCAACGCGAAGATAAGAACGGCACGCCAGTTAAAGCTACTTACACACCAGTTGTGAAACCAGCAACACCAACAAGTTCAGATGTCATCACTACAAATGTTCAAGGTGCTACTCAAGAAGGAACACCAACATTTAAAGGTGGAAAAGTTACTGTAAATGGTGAAGAAAAAACTGTAGAAATCGACGAAACTGTTAAGCCAACATTCGAAGATGGCACAACTGAGAAGAAAGTACCAGGCGAAGGAACATACACAATCGACGAGAACGGTAAAGTAACCTTCACCCCAGAGAAAACATTCACTGGTCAAGCAACAGGTGTAACTGTTAAACGTGTAGATAAGAACGGCACACCAATCACAGCTAAGTACACTCCTGTAGTCGTTCCAGTAACACCAACTTCAAAAGATTCTGAATCAGAAGGTCCTAAAGGACAACCTCAAGAAGGCACACCAACATTTGAAGGTGGAAAAGTTACAATCAACGGTAAGGAAGTTCCAGTTGAAATCGATGAAACTGTTAAACCAACATTTGACGATGGCACAACTGAGAAGAAAGTACCAGGTGAAGGAACATACACAATCGATGAAAACGGTAAAGTAACCTTCACCCCAGAACCTGACTTCGTAGGTCAAGCAACAGGCGTAACCGTTAAACGTGTAGATAAGAATGGTACACCAGTAACAGCTACTTACACTCCAACAGTTCGTCCTGATACTTCATTCGTTGATAAAGATGGCAACCCACTTTCACCAACAGAAGATGGAACTAAACCAACTAAAGATATCCCAGGATACAAGATTGTTAAAACTGAAGTAGACGAAAAAGGAAATACAAAACACATCTACGAAAAAGTTAAGACATCATTCAAGGATAAAGAAGGAAATGAGATTCCAGGAAATCCAA
>NZ_JVJI01000014.1:0-896 GCF_001072665.1 Streptococcus pseudopneumoniae
ATATTTTAAGGCATATAGATGGCTTTGAAATTAGTCCAGGTTGGCCAAGTGATGGAGAGTATTTTAAATATAGTCCTTTAGGGAAGTATAAGACTCTTCCAGAGGATTATCTTGAACTGAGAGTTGGATTTAATTTTGAGAAAGCGTATAGTAAAATGTTTGTTTCAGTTGAGAGAAAAATAGCTGATGGTACGAAGTTATGGATGGTCAACAAATATAATCCAAACACTAAAATGATCACAAAGTCAATTCAGATTGTATTATCAGGAAAAGAGGATAGTTATATTGAAGATGAGGCCCAAGTGAAATCCTATCTAGAGCAGTACGGTATTACTGCCAAGGACTTGGATTCTTACTACGACGAAATCGTCAACCAAAAAGTCTTGAAAGACTGGAGCTCGATTTATGACAGTAAGTACTCGCCAAGCAATTATGGCGATATCAAGATTGAAACCCAGTGGGAGAATTGGTGATAGGTCATGCAGACTTTACCCACCAGTCCATTACTATGGCTACTCATCTTAATCCTAATTAAGTTCAGTTAGCTGATGTCTATGGCGGTAGAGAGCATGTCAAGGACCTTTCAGACTGGGAGGGAGACACGACCTTTAACGCTACGGATAAGAAACCAAGTATTGGTGAGGATGATTACAAGGCAGACCTTGATTCAGTCAATCTTATCGGCCGCATGCAAGAGGGGCAATCCTATGATCAAGCTATATCTTCTTACTATGCTGACCTTCAGAAGGATTCGACTCTGAGAGAAAGAGAATTCTTGAAAAATAAAGATTGGAAACAAGTCAGAAGCACTATCTATGCCAGCATCCTTCCACTAGAGGTTATGGAAAAAGGGGAAGATGCCATTAAAGTATATATCGAAAGTAACTATCCAGGTG
>NZ_JVJI01000132.1:0-104205 GCF_001072665.1 Streptococcus pseudopneumoniae
ATCTTTACGGTATACTATAAGTAAATCAGTACATGATATATTTGTAAAATAACATAAAGGAGATGCCATGAAGTCATTAAAAATTATAGGAATCATTTTAGCTAGTTTATTGGTTATTGTTGGATTAAGCATAGGAGGATATAAAGTGATGAAAAAAGTAGAACACGATGAGATGGTGAGAATTGTAGAGAGTGAGGAAGCGAAGCAAATTTTTAGAAATAGATTAACACGAATAGATCCTAAAGCATTTGAACCAGACGGAGTTATTAAAACTTATGCGATTAATTATGAATCTATTGCTTCCAATCCAATGGGAGGTATTATGGTTTCCATATATGTCAATGACAATAAGGATTATATTTTTAGTTTCACTCTAAATAAAAACTTTAATACGAAGAAGCTTACTAGTGAAGGTGGAGTAACTGATCCTACTATAATGAAAAAAGTAGAAGAGAGAGATAAAAATGACTGATACATATACTGACTATGAGAGATTTCAAATAGCAAAAAAAGAGTATGATAGAGAGCTTGCAGTTGATAAGCCTGTTGAAATTGGTGATAAAGATAACGCTAAACCCATAGGTACAGTCCGTCAGGTGATAGAAAACGAGACAGGAATATAGGTTTACGTAGTTGAGAGTCCAGACCGATATTTATGGTATACTATAAGTAAATCAGTGCATGATATATTTGTAAAATAACATAAAGGAGATGTCATGAAGTCACTAAAAATTATAGGAATTGTTTTAGCTAGTTTGTTGGTTATCGTTGGATTAAGCATAGGAGGATACAAGGTGATGAAAAAAGCAGAACATGATGAGATGGTGAGAATTGTAGAGAGTGAGGAAGCGAAAGAGATTTTTAAAGTGCGCTTAAATCAAATAGATCCGAATGCTCTAACAGAAAAAGGAATTATTAAATCATATAAAGTTGATTCTTTTGAACATAATCCAATGGGAGGAATAATTGTTTATTTGTATATAAATGATTCTTCAAGTTATAAAGTTAGTGTTTTCTTACATAAAGATAGTGATGGTAAATTAAGAAATGGCGGTGGGAGTAATCCATCTCTGGAAAAATTAAAGGGAGACTCAAACTGATGAATTCTATGTATAGCGACTATGAACGAAAGTTAATTGCTGAAAAAGAATATGATAATACATTACAAGTTGATAATGATATTTATATAGAAACTCGAAAAAGTTCCATCGGTACAGTCCGTCAGGTGATAGAAGACGAGACAGGAATAAAGGTTTACGTAGTTGAGAGTCCAGACCAATCTGAAGTGTCCGTTCTTTACGAAGGTTCTAAAGCGCCATTTGATGAAGGATGGGAAGTGGATTGGCTTGCAAATGATTTTCCCATGGCTCAAAATATTTTGAAAGGTGAAGAAGGGGTGACTTCTCAGTTGAAGGCGGCGGCATCTATCTTAGATGATATAATGTTGGAATATCCAAACGCTAAAATCTCAGTTTATGGTCACTCTCTTGGTTCTATGAATGCTCAATACGCCCTAGCTAATGTTAGGGACATTTCACGTATTTCAGGAGCTTATATCTACCAAGGCCCGAATATCTATCCGGTCTTGACCAAAGAACAGCGGCAGCGTGTGGATGCGATAAAGTATCGTATTCATAATTATGTTGATGATAAAGATTTGGTTCCTATAGGTTACCCTAAAAATAGAATGGATAGTGTCGGTGTTGTAGGGATGATGCATCATGTGGACTCTGTACAACAGGTAGATTTTGTATATTCTCAACACTTGTGGGGCGGTTATGTTTTTAATGAAGATGGTAGTCTTAAAATTAAGAATGATCGTTCATCGTTTGAAAAACGGTATTCATCTGGTTTGGATAAGGTTTCCAGCGGCTTGTATTCCTATGCAAAGGCTAAAGAGGCATTGGCTTCAGGCGGTTATACGAGTGGTGAGAAACTCTTTTTAGACTCCGAACAGGCCTTAACGATTTCATCGGGATTGCATGAAGTCGCAAATGCTGGTTATGAAGAGATTCGTTCCATCGTTCGTCAAGCGCATCAAAAAGCAGAGAAAATAGTAGCGAGCACTTATCACGTTCCCTTTGCTTTTATTTTATCACCTACAGAGGTGGCGACAGCCTATTCTGATGGAGGAGTATCTCGTACGACAATCGTAGATGATCTTGATCATTATTTCTATCCAAAAATCAAAAAATCAGAAAAACTAGCCGAAGATTTTCAAAGTTTAGAAAAGCAAATAGCAGATGGTGTCCAAAAAAAATTGGAAGATGATAAAGAGTTAGCAGGGAATTTTAAAGAATGGATGAAAGTCAAGTAATCTGGCAGAAATTAAGAACAAAGCAAAACCATTTAGATTTATTAGATGAACGCAATCGTTCTATTCGCCAACAAAGAGAAGAACAATTTGAAAACCTTCAGCAAAAACGTGACCAATTGTTGCATATGATGGAAGGAAAGTACCAGATGATCCAGCATACCCTGGGACAAGTGGACGTGGATACTACTGAGGAAAGAGCACGATTAAACAGAATAGCTTCGGACTTTAGCCAAGCAGTATCTATAGGATTTATAAGAAATCAGCGCGCTTTGGAACAAAGTATTGAAAAAGAAGAGATTGAGTATAGACGAGAACGACGAAAATTAGAAGAGGATATAGATACCTTACATCGTCGAAAGATGAAATTTGATCAAGAAAAAAAGAAGGGATAGCTTATGTTTGATGAAATGATTAATGATTTCTTCTCAGGAGTGAACAATAATATGATTGAGATTCAGAAGGGACTAGAACGTTTACTAATCAGTCATATCTATTCACCGATCAAATTGAATGAGCGTAATAATTTGATGTCAGATGGTGACTTTAAGATCAAAACAGAAGCTCTAGCAACAAAGACAGCACTAGGGATGATTTCTAGTCAACTCGATACAACTATGAAAGGAGCTTATTCGACAAAGGTTGTTGAGACTTTGAAGACGAAAGAAAAAGATTATGATACGATTGTGTAGAGATGAATATTCTACAATTGGAATTAGATAGGAGATTAATACAGGAAAAATCAAGGTTTGAATCACCAGTAAAATAGTGGTTTGAACTTTGATTTTTCTTAGTGTCTGATGGATTTTTAAGGCTTTTTTATGGTATAATAAAACGATATAACTCGTTATTGAACAGAAGAGGAGAGACATGAGTGATTTGAAAGCGATTCAGGCTCGTAGTCTGGAAATGGCTGAATATTTCGTCGCATTTTGTAAAGAACATGATTTGCTTTGTTATCTTTGTGGTGGAGGTGCTATTGGTGCCCTTCGAAACAAGGGTTTCATTCCTTGGGATGATGATCTAGATTTTTTTATGCCCCGTAAGGATTATGAAAAATTGGCAGAATTATGGCCTCGTTATGCAGATGAGCGTTATTTCTTGTCAAAGAGTAACAAGGATTTTGTCGACCGCAATCTTTTTATTACTATTCGTGACAAGGAAACTACCTGTATTAAACCTTACCAGCAAGATTTGGATTTGCCACATGGTTTGGCTTTGGATGTTTTGCCTTTGGATTATTATCCGAAAAATCCAGCTGAGAGAAAGAAACAGGTTCGCTGGGCCTTGATTTATTCACTCTTTTGTGCCCAAACTATTCCAGAAAAGCATGGTGCACTTATGAAATGGGGAAGCCGTATTTTACTGGGGATGACTCCCAAATCTCTCCGTTATCGCATTTGGAAAAAAGCTGAGAAAGAAATGACCAAGTATAGTCTGGATGAGAGCGATGGCATCACAGAATTATGCTCAGGTCCTGGCTACATGAGAAACAAGTACCCAATCGCATCCTTTGAAGATAATCTCTTCTTGCCATTTGAAGAGACAGAGATGCCCGTTCCAGTCGGCTATGATGCCTATCTCAGCACTGCTTTTGGTGATTATATGACACCTCCACCAGCAGATAAGCAGCTACCACATCATGATGCTGTTATCGCTGATATGGATAAGAGTTATAGAGAGTACAAGGGAGAATATGGAGCATGATGGGAGAAAAAATAAGCGTTATCGTTCCAGTCTACAATGTAGAAGCCTATTTGGAACGATGTGTGGAGTCAATTCTTCATCAGACTTATACCAATTTTGAACTAATCCTAATAAATGATGGGTCTACTGATTCTAGTGGAAAGATCTGTGATGATTTAGCAAATCAGTATGAGAATATCAAGGTTTACCATATCGAAAATGCTGGTGTTTCTAATGCAAGAAATCTTGGAATTCAGCTAGCGACAGGTGCTTGGATAACTTTTATTGATAGCGATGATTTCGTCACCAATGATTATCTAGCTACTTTAGCTAGTGCAGTTGAGGGAGAACATGTAGGTTTTGTGATTGCTCCTCTACACCATATCAAAAATGGCATTGTAACAGATCTTCCTCCACATTCTGGAAAAACAGAACTCTGGTCGACAGAAGAAACCATGAAGGAACTACTGATGACTACCAGAACGTCATTTTTTCCAGTCGCAAAACTGTTTAAGAGAGACCTGCTTGCGGATGAAAAGTTTAATACAAATTATCACCTGGCTGAAGATGCCCTATTTTTAACTGAATTGTTACTAAAGACAAGATGTAGTAGCGTATTTATTGACAAACCGATTTATTATTATGATCATCGTGAGGGAAGTGCGACAACATCTGTTAATCGGTATGTATTTGATACGATAGAAGTTTATAAGCAAATAATCGCTCAAGTTTCACAAATTTTTCCTAATTTAAAACACGAATTAAAAAATAGAGAATGTTGGTCGTACATCACAGTTTACGATAAAATTATCTTTACTTCACGTGGAGAGTATCAAAAGGAGAAAGCCGAGCTGAGGACTTGGATTGTTCAGCATCGACGTGAAATATGGAAGGATGCTTATTTCACTACTTTTCGCAAGGTAGCGATCCTCTCACTTGTCATTTCTCCATGGCTATATAAGAAAATTGTTGGATTAAAAAACTAATATCATGAGAAGGAGTTGAAAATGAATTTTTCAAAATTGGATGAATACTTTGAAAAATCAAAACTATGGATTGCGTATCTATTTGTTTTTATTTCGATTTTAAGTATGAGTTCACTGGTTTATAAGATAGCAAATCCCCTCTACAAGGGATTATCAGCGATTGTAGTACTTTATATTTGCTGTACCTTATTGTTTAAGTGGAAAGAAATCACAGTAGATCGCAAATTTCTGTCCTTATTTGGTCTATTGGCTGGAAGTCATCTGTTATCAGCTATTTTTAATCGCTCTGGACATTTGATTGGAAATGTGATAGAGATCCTCTTTATGGTGACCTATATTTTATTATTTACCATGTTAGAATCAGGGCAACTTAAAAAATTATTTGACTGGATTGCCTATACGGTTCAAATTGTATCTTTTTCTTCAGCAATTTTTGCGTTTGGTTTATTGGTAAGTAGAGTCCTTATCCTATTTAAGATTGGCGAACAATCTTATTACTATGGTGTTATGAATGGACGTCTGTGGGGGATTGTTAATCCAAATGCTAGTGCTATATTTTCATACATTAGCATTATTTTGGCTATGTATTTGATTCATAAAGGAAGTAAATATTCTGTCTATCTTAAACTGAATAATGTAATTCAATTAGTTTACTTCGCAACCATGCAAAGTAGAGGAGCTTTATTATCTTTAGTGTTAATGATTGGGTTTTATAGTTTCTTTATTAACGGGGGCAAGTTAGCTAAGCGATTTCTAATCTTTATTATTTCTGCTTTACTTGTTTCTGCTGCTAACATCGGATTGAGTTATGTAACCTCTATTTACATATCCTCGGGGAAAGCGACTGTATTAGACTTAAATAAAGGACAATCTTATGCAGAAACGGATTCTTCAGTTATAAAAAAAACAGGTGAACTTCATCTAATAGAAACAACACCTAGTGGCAGAACTTATATTTGGAAAAATGCTATAAAAATGGGAAGTGAGAAACCAATTTTTGGTTATGGTGTAAGAAATGTTCCAGATTATTACACAAAATATTTCAGTAAATTTGAGATTCAAAATTCTCTTATTGGTGGAAATTTCCATAACATTTTGGTAACGATATTTGTTAGTTCTGGAATTTTAGGTTTAGTATCCTTTCTACTTCTACTAGGATATATAATTAAGCGCTTTTTGACTTATTTGATTGTTTCTAAAAAGAACTCTGAAAAGTTGATTATGATTCTTTTCTTTGGCATCTTGTTCGGTCAATTATTTGAAAGTCAGATTATGTACTCAACTAACTTTATTAATATTATCTTTTGGTTGATTATTGGTTATGGATTAGTTGTTTGCAAACGTGATGAAGGTATTCGTTATCAGGAAGTAACTGATATTAGAGAGATCCAACAGATGGAACTAGGAATCATGGAATACATTCATGAAACTTGCCAGAAAATTGGTGTCAAATATTTCCTAGCTTATGGCAGTCTTATCGGTGCGGTTCGTCATAAAGGTTTTATTCCTTGGGATGATGACATGGATATCTGTATGTTACGAGAAGATTATGAAAAGTTGCAAGACTATCTTATTGCTAACCCTGATGAACGTTACGAAGTGATGTCTTATAAAAATAATCTCAACTATGTCTATCCCTTCATGAAAGTGCAGGATAACCATACCTACTTGCTAGAAGAAGATGTTCGTATTGATTCAAATATGGGGATTTATGTAGATATTTTCCCTGTAGATGGCTACGAGAATGATGCCAATTTCAAGAACAAGATGACAAAGCTGATAAAGAAACGTCAATTGAGTTGCTATACATTTAAAGGTATCACCAATACGAAAAGTGTTCTGAATTCACTGATACGCTATATTTCAGTTATTATTTTTTATTTCACAAATACAAATAAATACGTTGCACAAATTGAAGAACTTGCTAAATCACGTAAAGTGTCAGATTATGAGGAAGTGGATTATCTTATCTACAAGGATATGAACAAACCAGTGTGGAGACGCGAATGGCTAGAACAAGTTACTACTGGAACATTTGAAGGTAAGAAATTTACTATTCCGAAAAAATATCATGAAATTTTGACCTCAGACTACGGAGATTATATGCAATTGCCGCCAGTTGAACAAAGAGTATCTCATCATGATTTTAAATTGTGGAAGATTGTTAAAAAGTCTAAATAACTGGATTGGGATTAAGAAACGTTTAAAAATATAGTCAAAATTAGGAGAATAAAACCTATGTCTGAAAGAACTTTAACTCTTGAAGAAATCAAACAAGTAGAATTAGATATTTTGAAGTATCTTCATGATCTTTGTGAACAACATCATATCAAATATTTTATTGATTTTGGAACATTACTAGGAGCTGTACGCCATAAAGGATTTATACCTTGGGATGATGATACAGATATTTCCTTAGCGCGTGATGAGTTTGAAAAACTGTATAAGGTTTTAAAAAATGAAAATCATCCCTACTACAAATTAATTTCATTCAGAGAAACAAAGGGGTATCCTTACAGTTATATGCGAGTCTATGATGTGAGGACACGTCGAGATGCTAATCTTATAGATAAAACGGTCGTATTGGGAACCTGCGTTGACATCTTTCCATATGATGGTGTCGTAACGCAAGAAAGTGACCAGAAGAAAATGAAGCTCTACAAATATTTCATTCGTCTTTCTTCTTTGAATTTTAAAGGGATTAAGTCTGAGAATGGTGGACTTAAAAATCTCCCTCGTTATATGGGGTCAGCTATTTTTCGTTTAACTTCCCCACAGATATGGAACCAAAAATTAGAGAGTCTTGCTTTGAAGTATAGTGTGGATCAAGCAACAGATCTCACTTGTACTATCTATGATTCCTATTATCCAGATGGTATAAAAAAAGAATGGCTCTATGATTTGATTGATATGCCGTATGAAAACATTGTGGTCAAGGTTCCTAGAAAATACCATGAATTACTTGTCTACGAATTTGGAGAAAACTATATGAGTCCGCCACCCATTGAGCAACAAGTGCCAGGAGGAGATAAAAATTATTGGATTGATTAGTATAAGTTTCTTATCTTTTAAAATAAAGGGGTTTTCAAGATGAAAAATAAACAGTTAATAAAATTAGTTGGGTATAGTTTTCTTGTATTCTTTCTAGCGCTGATTCAGTTATCGCAAGGAGTAGATGCAAATACTATCTCTGCAGGTTCGGGCAATCGTATCCATTTCATAAATACTAAAGCAAAATCTGGGAGTGACGCCATCCTTCTGGAAAGCAATGGTCACTATGCTTTGATTGATATGGGAGAAGACTATGATTTTCCTGATGGGAGTGACCCACGCTATCCAAGTCGTTGGGGAATTTCTATGAGAAATTATCAAGTATTAGAGGATAGATTGATTCGCCACCTAGATGAAATAGGTGTTAAAAAATTAGATTTTATCATAGGAACTCATGTTCATAGTGATCATATTGGTGGAGCAGACGAAATACTCAATCGTTATCAGGTTGGTAAGTTTTATTTGAAAAAATATTCAGATGATCGAATCACAGCAAAGTGGGGTCTATGGGATAATCTTTTCAATTATGATAATGCTTTGAGAGCAGCTCAAAAACGAGGAGTTGCGCTTATCCAGAATATTTCAGATGAGGATAGCCATATAAAATTAGGTGATATGGATATCCAGCTCTACAACTATAAGAATGAATATGATGCTGATGGGAATCTGAAAAAAGTTCGAGATGATAACTCCAACTCCATTGTTTCAGTAGTGACTGTGGCAGGAAAGAGAATCTATCTTGGTGGAGATTTGGATAATGCCGAAGGAGCAGAAGATAAGTTAGGTCCAGTTATCGGCAAGGTTGATATGATGAAATGGAACCACCATTATGATGCGACAATTTCAAATACGATTAATTTCCTTGAAAACTTATCACCAAAAATGATTATTCAGACAACTGGTGGAGATATTAATGTTGCTTCAACTAGAGAATACCTTCAGAAGAAAAATATTCAGGTTCTTCGTGCTGCTAGCCAAACTCAAGACGCTACTGTTTTTGATATTAGCGATAAAGGATTTGCTAATGTTTCAAATACCTTCCCTGATATCCCAGTAGTTGACGAAAAATGGTATCAAGAAGATGGCTATTGGAAATATCGTTTGTCTGACGGGGAAATGGCTATCGGCTGGAAAGAGATTGGCGGAGCCACTTACTTCTTTAATGGAAAAGGACAAATGCAAGCAGGCCGCTGGCTTCACCTTAATGACGACTGGGGAGAAAATGCCAAGGGGAATGATTACTATCTGAACAAAAATGGTAAAATGCAAACTGGTGGATGGTTCAAGCTAGATAACTCTTGGTATTATATCCAGTCGAATGGTGCTAGACGATTTAGCGAGCTCTCTGAAATTGGAGGGAAAAAATACCTTTTTGCGGCAGATGGTAAGATGCTGACAGGACACCAAGTTTTTAATGGTAAGAAGATGTTCTTTAGCGAAAGTGGCGTACTACAAATTTCAGGTAAGCCTTCAACTTGGCAAAAGATTGATTCAGCTTGGTATTTCTATGATGAGGATGGTCTAAAGACTGTCGGTAAAAAGAATATCAATGGAAGCACATACTACTTTAATCAAGAAGGTGTCATGCAAACTGGCTGGGCCTTTGTTGATGGTCACTGGAACTATTTTGCAAGTTCTGGAGCTATGAAAACTGGCTGGGTCAAGGATCAGGAAACATGGTATTATCTGGATAAAGATGGCATCATGTTAACTGGCAGACAAGATATAAAGGGTATTCGTTACTATTTGAATGCTAGTGGTGCCATGCAGACTGGCTGGAAGTTGCAAGACAATAGCTGGTACTTCTATACGAACTCAGGTGCTATGAAAACTGGTTGGTTGAAAGATAAAGAATCATGGTATTATTTGGATCCAGAAACAGGTATCATGGCCGTAGGATCTAAAGCGATTGATGGAAAAACCTATTTCTTTAAATCCTCAGGTAACATGCAAGTTGGCTGGCAGTGGTCAAATGATGTCTGGCATTATTACGCCTCATCTGGTGCACTCCAAACTGGTTGGCTAAAAGATCATGATATGTGGTATTATCTTGAATCTAAGGAAGGCGCTATGTTGGTTGGACTCAATCAAGTAGATGGCAAGCAATATTACTTTAGTGCATCTGGTGCCATGCAGACTGGCTGGAAATGGTTTGATAATCATTACCGTTACTTTGAATCAAATGGAGCCATGAAAACTGGTTGGATAAAAGACAAAGGCGTCTGGTATTATCTAAATCCTGAAGATGGTATTATGTTGGTTGGCCTTCAAAAAGTCAATGGTGATCAATATTACTTTGATTCAACAGGAGCGATGCAAACTGGCTGGAAACAGGTTGATGGTCATTGGTACTATTTCCAAGCAGATGGTTCCTTATTGAAAAATTCTACCACACCTGATGGTTATAAAGTTAATGAAGAAGGTGTATGGAGACAAGTAGTTACTGTTGATAAGCAGCAAAATCATTCTACAAACAAACAGGAAACATCTACTCTAACTGATAAATCAGACAAGATTAATAAGGCAGAAAAGCAAGAAAATCATAAAGAAATTAACTCTTCTAATTCAGAAAAACAAAAAGAGGACTCAATTATAGAGTCAAGTAGTTCCGACAAGAAAGAAAAGGAATAATGAGAAAATCCCCTGCTAGTAGAATAGTCTATTAGCAGGGGATTCTTTTAATTTCTTTTAATCTTAGCAAGTGCAAGATTGAGTGCATAGTGGAGTGTTTTATCTTTGGTAAGAAATAGCGTCAAGAGATAATAGATACCGCAAGTCGCAACAGTCAAGAGTACCATGAGTATCATATTGAGGTTGACTGTATAAGAGTTGATTTGGAAAAGAAATTTAAAAGTGAAATAAATTGGAATGAATCCGAGCGATACAATAGTATAGCGTGTTAAAGTAGTAAATATTTCTTTTAAGTCAAGCAGATGATGCTTCTTGATAAAGTAAATTTCCAGTAGAACAACTACAGTTTCTGCAATAATAGTAGTAGCAATGTAGTACTCTGGTGCAAAAATATTATTGAAATACAAGAGACTGTTGAGTAGGATATTAGCTCCGCCACCAATAAAGTAAAAGGCTGTTAAACGATTTTCGTGGTCGTTGATGAAGATAATTTGTTTACCGAGAATCAACTCAATAGCCCAAATGATAGTTCGAAAGGCGAAGACACTAGTCACAATACCAGCTTCAAGGTATTTTTCAGAAGAGTAGATGACTGCAGCGTAGTTTCCTAATACCATCATCCCAATACTGGTTGGAATGATAAGAAAATAAAAGAGGGCGGCTCCTTGGTTTAGAAGATTTTTATAAGATTCGTAGTCTTTCTTACCGAGATAGTAGCCGAGACGTGGAATACTGACGTTGATAGCTCCACTCAAGACACTGGCAATCAACATAACGATGCTGGAAGCAATGGTGTAATAAGAAATGTAGTTTTCATCAGGCCCCTTGGTGATAAACATTCTATCAAGTAAGGTATAGAGCATGTTGGCATTAGCTAGAAGCAACATGGTCAAGAGTGGCTTAGATGCTTTGATTAATTCGACAAGACCAATTTTGACAAAGGAAACTTCTCGCTTAATCCAGAGAAAACTAAGTAGATAGTTGAGAATTGTCGTTGCACTCATGATGATTGCATAAGGTACGATATCATTTGGAGTTTTTACAAAGGTGAAGATAGCGACCAACATGGCAATACGAATAATCAATGTTTTGTATAAGATAAAAGCATAATTTTCATAAGCCTCGTTCATCCACTCGATATAAAGGAATTGGAAGAGAGCCTGGACACCTAGTATATAGTAGAGTTCTTTCAAATTTTCAATACTATTGTCTAAGTAAATAAACAAAAAATAGATACTTGTTGTAAGGACAGAAGTAATTACAGATATATAGAATAACTTGGAGAAGACATAATTAATCTTATCTTTGTCGTCCTTGACCTTACTGATAGCTCGAATTCCGTAGTTATAGATTCCAAATGCGGCTAAAGGAATGACAAAGCTAGCCCAGGTATTGGCGGTATTGAAATAACCGTAGTTGGATTTGCTGAGAATCCGCGTTAGATAAGGATTGGTTATCAGTGGAAAAACGATATTGAGAACATTGACTAGTAAGCTAGCCAGTGCATTAACTTTTATATTTTTCATTGTACTTTCTTTCTTGTATTGTAAAATGGTCTCTAGTATTATATCACATTCTCGCTTCATTCTTTTGATAAAATCGTAAAAATCTAGTATAATAGATAGAACTGAAAGTATGAGGTTACTAGCAATGAAAATGAAACAAATTAGTGATACAACTTTAAAAATCACGATGTCTTTAGAGGATTTGATGGATCGAGGGATGGAGATTGCTGACTTTCTCGTTCCTCAAGAAAAAACAGAAGAGTTCTTTTATGCTATCTTGGATGAGTTAGAGATGCCTGAAAGCTTTTTGGATACAGGTATGTTGAGCTTCCGTGTGACTCCAAAACCTGATAAGGTTGATGTTTTTGTAACCAAATCAAAGATTGACCAAAATCTAGATTTTGAAGACTTATCGGATTTGCCAGACATGGAAGAATTGGCTCAAATGTCGCCAGATGAATTTATCAAAACCTTGGAAAAAAGTATCGCAGACAAAACAAAGGATGATATCGAAGCCATTCAATCTCTAGAGCAAGTCGAAGCCAAGGAAGAAGAGCAGGAGCAGGCTGAACAAGAAGCTGAGAGCAAGAAAGAACCTTACATCTACTACATCCTTTCTTTTGCTAAGTTGGCTGACTTGGTGTCTTTTGCTAAGACAGTGACTTTTGAGATGGAAACTTCTGAACTCTACAAGATGAATGAGCGCTATTATTTGACCATTTTAGTGGATATTGAAAATCATCCAAGTCCATATCCAGCTTGGCTTTTGGCCCGTATGCGCGAGTTTGCGGAAGATAGTGACATCAGTCGCTCAGTCTTGCAAGAGTATGGTCAAGTCTTGATCAATCACGATGCGGTGATTAATCTACAAAAGATTGGATAATCATTTCTGGAAAGTTATTTCTAGATTTTAAGAAGAGCGAATCATCGGATTCGTTTTTTTCTAGACTGAAATAGTGATTTACTATAATAGGAATTTTCACAAAATTCTGTTATAATGGCTATATTAGAAAATTTCGAGGAGACAAACATGACAGTTAAAATTGCTTTACTAGGATTTGGTACCGTTGCAAGTGGCGTGCCTTTCCTCCTAAAGGAAAATGGAGAAAAAATCAATCAATCAGCACATTCAGAGATTGAAGTTGCTAAGGTGTTGGTCAAGGATGAAGATGAAAAGAATCGCTTGCTTGCAGCAGGGAATGACTTTAACTTTGTAACCAATGTGGATGATATTTTGTCAGATCAAGACATTACGATCGTAGTGGAATTGATGGGGCGTATCGAACCAGCTAAAACCTTTATCACTCGTGCCTTGGAGGCTGGAAAACACGTTGTGACTGCTAACAAGGACCTTTTGGCTGTCCATGGTGCAGAATTGTTAGAAATCGCTCAAGCTAATAAGGTAGCACTTTACTACGAAGCAGCAGTAGCTGGTGGGATTCCAATTCTTCGTACTTTAGCAAATTCCTTGGCTTCTGATAAAATCACGCGCGTGCTTGGAGTAGTCAACGGAACTTCCAACTTTATGATGACCAAGATGGTGGAAGAAGGCTGGTCTTACGATGATGCTCTTGTGGAAGCACAAAGACTAGGTTTTGCAGAAAGTGACCCGACAAATGACGTAGATGGGATTGATGCAGCCTACAAGATGGTGATTTTGAGCCAATTTGCCTTTGGTATGAAGGTTGCCTTTGACGACGTAGCCCACAAGGGAATCCGTAACATCACACCAGAAGATGTAGCTGTGGCTCAAGACCTTGGCTATGTAGTGAAATTGGTTGGTTCTATTGAGGAAACTCCGTCAGGAATTGCTGCAGAAGTGACTCCAACCTTCCTTCCTAAAGCGCACCCACTTGCCAGTGTGAATGGCGTGATGAACGCTGTCTTTGTAGAATCTATCGGTATTGGTGAGTCTATGTATTATGGACCAGGTGCTGGTCAAAAACCAACTGCTACGAGTGTGGTAGCAGATATTGTCCGTATCGTTCGTCGTTTGAATGATGGAACCATCGGAAAAGACTTCAATGAATATAGCCGTGATTTGGTCTTGGCAAATCCAGAAGATGTCAAAGCAAATTACTACTTCTCAATTTTGGCTCCAGACTCACAAGGTCAGGTCTTGAAATTGGCTGAAATCTTCAACGCTCAAGATATTTCCTTCAAGCAAATCCTCCAAGATGGAAAAGATGGTGACAAGGCGCGTGTCGTTATCATCACACACAAGATTAATAAAGCCCAGCTTGAAAATGTTTCAGCTGAATTGAAGAAGGTTTCAGAATTCGACCTCTTGAATACCTTCAAGGTGCTAGGAGAATAAGATGAAGATTATTGTACCTGCAACCAGTGCCAATATCGGGCCAGGTTTTGACTCGGTCGGTGTAGCTGTAACCAAGTATCTTCAAATAGAGGTCTGTGAAGAACGAGATGAGTGGCTGATTGAACACCAGATTGGCAAATGGATTCCACATGACGAGCGCAATCTCTTGCTCAAAATTGCTTTGCAAATTGTACCAGACTTGCAACCAAGACGCTTGAAAATGACCAGTGATGTTCCCTTGGCGCGTGGTTTGGGTTCTTCCAGCTCGGTTATTGTAGCTGGGATTGAACTAGCCAACCAACTGGGCCAGCTCAACTTGTCTGATCATGAAAAATTGCAGTTAGCGACTAAGATTGAAGGCCATCCTGACAATGTGGCTCCAGCCATTTATGGTAATCTCGTTATTGCAAGTTCCGTTGAAGGGCAAGTTTCTGCTATCGTAGCAGACTTCCCAGAATGTGATTTTCTAGCCTACATTCCAAACTATGAATTGCGTACTCGAGACAGCCGTGGCGTCTTACCTAAGAAATTGTCTTACAAGGAAGCTGTTGCTGCTAGTTCGATCGCCAATGTGGCGGTTGCGGCCTTGTTGGCAGGAGACATGGTGACCGCTGGGCAAGCAATCGAGGGAGACCTCTTCCACGAGCGCTATCGTCAGGACTTGGTGAGAGAGTTTGCGACGATTAAGCAAGTAGCCAAAGAGAATGGTGCCTATGCAACCTACCTCTCTGGTGCTGGGCCGACAGTTATGGTCTTGGCTTCTCATGACAAGATGCCAACGATTAAGGCAGAATTGGAAAAGCAACCTTTCAAAGGAAAACTTCATGACTTGAAAGTTGATACCCAAGGTGTCCGTGTCGAAGCAAAATAAAGAATAGAAGATAGGATGGGGAAACTCTCGACCAAAGGGCTTCCTATCCTTTTTTTGAAAAGAATTCGAGTTAAAAACTTGATAAAGGAGAAATAAAGATGGCAGAAATTTATCTAGCAGGTGGTTGTTTTTGGGGTCTAGAGGAATATTTTTCACGAATTTCTGGAGTGCTAACAACCAGTGTTGGCTACGCTAATGGTCAATTCGAAACGACCAATTACCAGTTGCTCAAGGAAACAGACCATGCAGAAACGGTTCAAGTGATTTACGATGAGAAGGCAGTGTCACTCAGAGAGATTTTACTTTATTATTTCCGTGTCATCGACCCTTTATCCATCAATCAACAAGGGAATGACCGTGGTCGCCAATATCGAACGGGGATTTATTACCAGGATGAAGCAGACTTGCCAGCTATCTACACAGTGGTGCAGGAGCAGGAGCGCATGCTTGGGCGAAAGATTGCAGTAGAGGTGGAGAAACTTCGCCACTATATTTTAGCTGAAGATTACCACCAAGACTATCTTAAGAAGAATCCTTCAGGTTACTGTCATATCGATGTGACCGATGCTGATAAGCCATTGATTGATGCCTCTAACTATGAAAAGCCTAGTCAAGAAGTGTTAAAGGGCAGTTTATCTGAAGAGTCCTATCGTGTTACCCAAGAAGCTGCTACAGAGGCTCCATTTACCAATGCCTATGACCAAACCTTTGAAGAAGGGATTTATGTAGATATTACGACGGGTGAGCCACTCTTTTTTGCCAAGGATAAGTTCGCCTCAGGTTGTGGTTGGCCAAGTTTTAGCCGTCCGATTTCCAAGGAATTGATTCATTATTACAAGGATCTCAGCCATGGAATGGAGCGAATCGAAGTTCGTTCTAGGTCGGGGAATGCTCACTTGGGTCATGTTTTCACAGATGGACCGCGTGAGTTTGGTGGCCTCCGTTACTGTATCAATTCGGCTTCCTTGCGTTTTGTATCCAAGGATGAGATGGAAGAGGAAGGATATGGCTATCTACTGCCTTACTTAAACAAATAAAACAGAGAGGGTGGGTACTTCCCACTTTCTTCATTTCCAGAATACGAATAGAAGGGATTTATGAAACACCTATTATCTTACTTTAAACCCTACATCAAGGAATCCATTTTAGCCCCCTTGTTCAAGTTACTAGAAGCTGTGTTTGAGCTCTTGGTTCCCATGGTGATTGCTGGGATTGTTGACCAATCCTTGCCCCAGAGAAATCAAGGACATCTCTGGATGCAGATTGGGTTGCTCCTTATCTTTGCAGTGATTGGTGTGGTAGTAGCCTTAATAGCCCAGTTCTACTCAGCTAAGGCTGCGGTTGGATTTGCCAAGGAATTGACAGGTGACCTCTATCGCCATATTCTTTCCTTGCCCAAGGACAGCAGAGATCGTTTGACCACTTCTAGCTTGGTCACTCGCTTGATTTCGGATACCTACCAGATTCAGACTGGTATCAATCAATTCCTGCGTCTCTTTTTACGAGCGCCTATTATCGTTTTTGGAGCCATTTTTATGGCCTATCGAATCTCAGCTGAGCTGACTCTTTGGTTCTTGGTCATGGTTGTCATTTTGACCATTGTTATTGTAGGGCTCTCTAGACTGGTTAATCCTCTCTACAGCAGTCTGAGAAAGAAAACGGATCAACTGGTTCAGGAAACACGTCAGCAATTACAAGGAATGCGGGTTATTCGTGCTTTTGGACAAGAAAAACGAGAGTTACAGATTTTTCAAACTCTTAACCAAGTCTATGCTAGATTACAAGAAAAGACAGGTTTCTGGTCCAGTTTATTAACACCCCTGACCTATCTGATTGTAAATGGAACTCTCCTCGTTATTATATGGCAAGGCTATATTTCTATTCAAGGAGGATTGCTCAGTCAAGGTGCTCTCATTGCCCTTATCAACTATCTCTTACAGATTTTGGTGGAATTGGTTAAGCTAGCTATGCTGATAAATTCTCTCAATCAGTCCTATATCTCTGCCAAGCGAATCGAGGAAGTTTTTGCTGAGGCTCCAGAAGATATTTATTTAGAATTAGAGAAAAAGCAAGTTACCAGCAATCAGATTTTACAAGTCCAAGAATTGACCTTTACCTATCCTGATGCGGCCCAGCCTTCTCTGAGAGACATTTCCTTTGATATGCAGCAAGGGCAAATCCTTGGTATCATCGGAGGGACGGGTTCTGGTAAATCAAGCTTGGTGCAAGTCTTACTTGGACTTTATCCAGCAGACAAGGGGAGCATTGACCTTTATCGAGATGGATCTAGTCCTAGTAATTTAGAGGAGTGGCGGTCTTGGATTGCCTATGTGCCCCAAAAAGTCGAACTCTTTAAAGGAACCATTCGTTCCAACTTGACTCTAGGTTTACATCAAGAAGTAAGAGACCAAGAACTCTGGCAGGCCTTGGAAATTGCGCAAGCAAAGGATTTTGTCAGTGAAAAGGAAGGACTCTTGGATGCCATAGTTGAGGCAGGAGGGCGAAATTTCTCGGGCGGTCAAAAACAAAGGCTGTCCATCGCACGAGCAGTTTTGCGCCAGACTCCGTTTCTCATCCTAGATGATGCGACCTCAGCACTGGACACTATTACTGAGTCTAAGCTCTTGAAAGCTATCCGAGAAAACCTGCCAAATACAAGTTTAATCTTGATTTCTCAACGGACTTCGACGCTTCAGATGGCAGACAAGATTCTCCTCTTGGAAAAAGGGGAGCTCCTAGCTATCGGCAAGCACGAGGACTTGATGAAATCCAGTCAAGTCTATCGAGAAATCAATGCATCCCAACATGGAAAGGAGGACTAGCATGAGACGACAAACTGCAAATCAAACATTCACACGTTTGGCCAAAGATTTAGCAAGTCATCCCTTCCTTCTTTTTCTAGCCTTTCTAGGAACTATTGCCCAGGTTGGTTTATCGATTTACCTACCAATCTTAATCGGACAGGTCATCGACCAAGTCCTAGTGACGGGCTCTTCACCAGTTTTTTGGCAGATTTTTCTCCAAATGATCTTGGTGGTCATAGGAAATACCCTTGTACAGTGGGTCAATCCTCTTCTCTATAATCGCCTAATCTTCTCTTATACCAGAGACTTGCGAGAGCGAATCATACATAAGCTTCATCGGTTACCGATTGCTTTTGCAGATCGTCAAGGCAGTGGAGAGATGGTCAGTCGGGTAACCACAGACATAGAACAGTTGGCAGCTGGTTTGACCATGATTTTTAACCAATTCTTCATTGGTGTCTTAATGATTTTGGTTAGTATTCTAGCCATGCTCCAAATTCATCTCCTCATGACCCTCTTGGTCTTGCTGTTGACGCCACTGTCTATGGTGATTTCACGCTTTATTGCCAAACGCTCCTATCATCTATTCCAGAAGCAAACAGAGACCAGAGGAATTCAGACTCAGTTGATTGAAGAGTCGCTTAGTCAGCAGACCATTATCCAGTCCTTCAATGCTCAAACAGAGTTTATCCAAAGACTGTACGAGGCTAATAACAACTACGCAGGCTATTCTCAGTCAGCCATCTTTTATTCATCAACGGTCAATCCTTCGACTCGCTTTGTCAATGCGCTTATTTACGCTCTTCTTGCTGGAGTAGGAGCTTATCGTATCATGATGGGTTCAACCTTGACAATCGGGCGTTTAGTGACCTTTTTAAACTATGTTCAGCAGTATACCAAGCCCTTTAACGATATTTCTTCAGTTCTAGCTGAGTTGCAAAGTGCTCTGGCTTGTGCAGAGCGCGTCTATGCTATCTTAGAAAGTCCTGAGGTGGCTGAAACAGGCAAGGAAGTCTTAACCAGTGACCAAGTCAAAGGAGCTATTTCTTTTAAACATGTTTCTTTTGGCTACCATCCTGAAAAGATTTTGATTAAGGATTTATCTATTGATATTCCAGCTGGTAGCAAGGTGGCCATCGTTGGTCCGACAGGTGCTGGAAAGTCAACTCTTATCAATCTTCTCATGAGTTTTTACCCTATTAACTCAGGAGATATCTTGCTAGATGGTTGTTCCATTTACGACTATACCCGAGCATCATTGAGACAGCAGTTTGGCATGGTTCTACAAGAAACCTGGCTCAAGCAAGGAACCATTCATGACAATATTGCCTTTGGCAATCCTGATGCCAGTCGAGAACAAGTGATTGCTGCTGCAAAGGCAGCCAATGCGGACTTTTTCATCCAACAGTTGCCACAGGAATACGATACCAAGTTGGAAAATGCAGGAGAATCTCTCTCTGTTGGGCAAGCCCAGCTCTTGACCATCGCCCGAGTCTTTCTAGCTATCCCTAAGATTCTTATCTTAGACGAGGCGACTTCCTCCATCGATACGCGGACAGAAGTGCTGGTACAGGATGCATTTGCTAAACTCATGAAGGGGCGCACTAGCTTTATCATTGCCCACCGTTTGTCAACCATTCAGGATGCAGATTTGATTCTTGTCTTGGTAGATGGTGCCATTGTGGAGCATGGGAACCATCAGGACCTCATGGCTAGAAAGGGCAAGTATTATCAAATGCAGCAAGCTGCAGCTTTTAGCTCTGGATAATCCTTTCTATTTTGAAATCTTATGGACGAAAAAAGTTGCCTTAGGGTGACTTTTTTGTTACAATAGCTAGAAAAATTATTCACTGTAAATTGTCTTTTAGAAAAGGAGTCTAGAATGAAAGTCTATCAGCATGTAAATATCGTGACTTGTGACCAAGATTTCCATGTTTATTTGAATGGAATCTTAGCAGTTAAGGATTCTCAAATCGTCTATGTCGGTCAAGAGAAGCCAGAGATTTTAGAGCAAGCTGAGCAGATTATAGACTATCAGGGAGCCTGGATTATGCCGGGATTGGTCAATTGCCACACCCATTCTGCTATGACAGGTTTGCGAGGGATCCGAGATGACAGTAACCTCCATGAATGGCTCAATGATTATATCTGGCCTGCAGAAGCTGAGTTTACTCCAGACATGACTACCAAAGCGGTCAAAGAAGCTCTGACAGAAATGCTTCAGTCAGGAACAACAACCTTTAACGATATGTATAATCGCAATGGAGTGGAGATTGAGCAGATTTATCAGGCAGTCAAGGCTTCCAAGATGCGTTGTTATTTCTCACCGACCCTCTTTTCTTCAGAGGCAGAAACGACTGCTGAGACTATTACTAGAACTCGAGCTATCATCGAGACAATCATAGGATATGAAAATCCAAATTTCAAGGTAATGGTAGCCCCACATTCTCCATACAGCTGTAGTAAAGATTTGCTGGAAAAGAGCTTGGAAATGGCAAAAGAGCTGAATATTCCCATCCATATCCATGTGGCGGAAACCAAGGAAGAATCAGGAATTATCTTGAAACGCTACGGAAAACGCCCCCTAGCCTTTCTAGAAGAACTAGGTTACTTAGATCATCCGTCTGTCTTTGCTCATGGGGTCGAATTAAATGAGCGAGAAATTGAACGCCTGGCAACTTCTCAAGTGGCTATCGCCCATAATCCTATCAGTAACCTCAAATTGGCCTCAGGGATTGCTCCCATCATCCAACTGCAAAAAGCAGGGGTAGCAGTCGGTATTGCGACTGACTCGGTTGCTTCCAATAACAATCTAGATATGTTTGAGGAAGGACGGACAGCAGCTCTTCTTCAGAAGATGAAAAGTGGAGATGCCAGACAATTTCCTATCGAAACAGCTCTCAAGGCACTGACAATCGAAGGGGCCAAGGTCCTTGGAATGGAAAATGAAATAGGAAGTCTGGAAGTTGGCAAGCAAGCAGATTTTCTCGTTATTCAACCGCAAGGAAAAATTCATCTCCAACCTCAGGAAAATATGCTCTCTCATCTGGTTTATGCAGTCAAATCTAGTGATGTAGATGATGTTTATATTGCTGGAGAACAGGTCGTTAAGCAAGGTCAAGTCCTGACAGTAGAACTTTAAAAGAAAAATCACGAAAAATTTTAAAAAAAGTTTGCAAAAATCTTGCATTCTTTTTTTAACTATGCTATACTTATATACGGTTTGAAAAAACTGCCTAAGACAGTAGGGGAGCTCGACTCATAAGGATCCTACCGAGGACAAAACGTATCATGTAAAAAGAAGCGTATTGTACTTTCGTGTCTAGGTTTGGGCGCGTTTTTCTTTTGGAAAAATTCCCAAGCAAAATAATTACGGAGGTGAACACACTAATGAGTGAAGCAATTATTGCTAAAAAAGCGGAACTAGTTGACGTAGTAGCTGAAAAAATGAAAGCTGCTGCATCTATCGTCGTTGTTGACGCTCGTGGTTTGACAGTTGAGCAAGATACAGTTCTTCGTCGTGAGCTTCGTGGAAGCGAAGTTGAGTATAAAGTCATTAAAAACTCAATCTTGCGTCGTGCAGCTGAAAAAGCTGGTCTTGAAGAACTTGCATCAGTATTTGTTGGACCATCTGCAGTAGCATTTTCTAACGAAGATGTTATCGCACCAGCGAAAATCTTGAACGACTTTTCTAAAAACGCTGAAGCACTTGAAATCAAAGGTGGTGCAATCGAAGGCGCTGTCGCATCTAAAGAAGAGATCATTGCTCTTGCAACTCTTCCAAACCGCGAAGGACTTCTTTCTATGCTCCTTTCTGTACTTCAAGCGCCAGTGCGCAACGTTGCTCTTGCAGTCAAAGCGGTTGCAGACAACAAAGAAGACGCAGCTTAATTTTAAGCTACGCAGCGTAGCCTAGCTACGAAAAAATCTATTATAAATTTAAAAACATATTTGGAGGAAATAACAATGGCATTGAACATTGAAAACATTATTGCTGAAATTAAAGAAGCTTCAATCCTTGAATTGAACGACCTTGTAAAAGCTATCGAAGAAGAATTTGGTGTAACTGCAGCTGCTCCTGTAGCTGTTGCTGCAGCTGGTGCTGCTGACGCTGGTGCTGCTAAAGATTCATTCGACGTTGAATTGACATCTGCAGGCGACAAAAAAGTTGGCGTTATCAAAGTTGTACGTGAAATCACTGGTCTTGGTCTTAAAGAAGCTAAAGAACTTGTTGACGGTGCACCAGCACTTGTTAAAGAAGGCGTTGCAACTGCAGAAGCTGAAGAAATCAAAGCTAAATTGGAAGAAGCTGGAGCTTCAGTTACTCTTAAATAATAGAGTATCGCAAGAGATTGCGGAAGCCTAGTAAATCAAGATTTTAGAATTGCTTAGAGCAATTAAAAATCGGTGGAATAATATTATTCCCCACCAAAACCCCACCAAGATTAAATCTTGGTGGGGTTTTATCGTTTGTAAAATTCATGGTATAATATGTATAAATATCGCTAAGGGTACCCTTAGTCTATTGCTTACACAATAGACTAATACTATCAGCTCTTAGAGAAATCTGTTTAGGAGTCTATTTCATGGCAATAAAGGGAATTACATTAAAAGAGAGTATGAATCGTTCTGTTCAAGCAATTATGCCACTTGATGAAGAGAAAGATGTATTTGCAAAGAAACTAATCAGCTATTTAACGCATTTATATGATAAGGCAGACGAATCTGAGGAGTACCAAAAAAATCTTCTTAAAGTATTTTTGGAAGGAATTATGTCTCATAATTTCATTAATACTTCCAGTAGAATTGATTTAGCAATTTATAATGGTAAAGATGCCAATTCTTCTCTAGGTGTTCTTTTTGAATGTAAAAGTTTGTCTAATAAAGCAGAGATGATGACAACGGATAGAATCAATTCTAAAGCTTTTCAAGAAATAATTGCTTATTATTTATATGAACGACTTTTTGAAAAAAATCTTGAAGTTAAGAAGTGTATTATCACAAACGGTCTATCTTGGTTTATAGTAGAAGCTAAAGAGTTTGAAAAACACTTCTTTAAGAATAAAAAATTAGTTGATCTGGTAACTAAATTTAGGAATAATCAACTGTCCAGCAATAGAACTGATTTTCTCTACTCACAAGTAATTGCACCTGAAATTGACAAAGCGATTGAAAAAGGAATTGTAATTGCACACTTTGATCTTAGTCAAGCTCTAGTTAAGTCCAGTAAGTCTATTGAAATTAAGAAAAATAATCTAACTCAACTATATCGATTTTTTACAGCTGAAAATCTTCTCAATAAAGAAATTTTTACAGATTCTAACAAACTTAACAAAAATTTCTATGATGAATTACTTTATTTAATGGGGCTTGAAGAAACTAAATCAGGGACTTCAAAAATTATTTCTCGATTAAAACCAGCTAATCGACAACCTTATTCTTTTGTAGAGAATATTATCGAAAAGTTGGATACAAATGATGTTCCAAAAGATAAACAAGAAGAAATTGCTATTCAGTTGACAGTTGTATGGATAAACAGAATTCTTTTTTTGAAGCTATTAGAGTCTCAGCTTGTTCTGTTTAATAAGGATGAGTCATTTCGCTTCTTGACTTATGAAAAACTATCTAGCTTTGAGGAGGTTTACAATCTCTTTTTTGCAGTTTTAGCTAGAAAAGTCCCCGAACGAAACGAAAGAGTTCAAAAGAAATTTGGTTATATTCCTTATCTGAATTCATCACTTTTTGAAGAGACTGAATTGGAAGTTTCGCGTGATGGAATTGGTATTGATAGACTACCAGAGGGATGTATTGAAATCTTTTCAAAAACAGCCCTTAAAGGTGCAAATAAAAAACGTAAAAAGGGAAACATCAATTTTATTGAATACCTTTTTGAGTTTTTGGATGCTTATGATTTCTCAACTACTATTACTCATCATGAGAAATCAAAAAATGACCTTATTAATGCTTCAGTTCTTGGACTGATTTTTGAAAAAATCAATGGCTATCGTGACGGTTCTTTCTACACACCTGGAAACATCACCATGTATATGTCTCGTAAAGCTATAAGAACAGCAGCAGTCGATAAGATCAATAGCGCACTGGACTGGCAATGTGAAACAATTGAAGATATTAAGTTTAATATACGTAATGTTCAAATTGCTAAAAAGGTATCAGATGCGATTGATAGCTTGAAGGTATGTGACCCTGCTGTGGGGTCAGGACACTTTCTTGTCTCAATCTTGAATGAAATTATTGCTCTAAAAAGCGATTTAAATGTTCTTTTTGACACTGACGGTAATCACATTGGGAATTTAATTCAATGCTACGTCATCAATGATGAGTTAGTTATCCAAGATATGTCAGGAAATAACTTTGTTTATCAGACAGGTAATCAGCAATCTGAACAAGTTCAAAAAGCAATTTTCAGCCAGAAAAGGCATATTCTGGAAAATTCGCTCTTTGCAGTGGATATTAACCCAAGTTCGGTTAATATTTGCCGTTTGCGTCTCTGGATTGAACTCTTGAAGTCCTCTTATTATTATCAGGATACTGATACCGATCAACCTGTTTTAACGACCTTACCAAATATTGATATCAATATTAAAGTGGGGGATAGTCTTCTACATAAGTTTGATTTTGACTATGAATTTGATATGAGAAAAACAGATTTCAAGGACTATCTATCTCTAGTCAAAGACTATAAGGATACAAATAATAAACGGATTAAAGCTGAAATTTGGAAGAAAATAGAGAATCTTAAGCGTTCCTTTGATGATACAGCCTCAAGCCCTGAATTAAAGAAATTATCCCGTCTCTTATCCGAACGAAACAAGGCTGGTGCCATTAGCTTATTTGAGGAAGAAAATAAAAACTCTAAAGAAGTAACGGAATTAAATAAGCAACTTGCAAAAGCTGAAAAAGAATTGGAATACAGACTGAAAAATCCATTATTCGCTAAAGGTATGGAATGGCGAATGGAATTCCCTGAAATTTTGGGAGAAGATGGAGAATTTATCGGCTTTGATCTTGTAATTGGGAATCCGCCTTATATCTTTGCACGTAACCAATCTTTTACTGATGAAATGAAAGCCTACTACTCAAGGACTTATCAAGTAAGTGAGTACCAAGCCAATACCTATACTATTTTTATGGAATTGGCTTATCAACTCTTGCGTAAAGGTGGGACATTCTCCTATATTATTCCAAATAACTTTTTGACCATTCAGACCAATTCAAGGATTCGTCAGTTTATTACGGAGCAGACTAGTGATGTTGTGCTGATCAATTCTCTGGATAAGATTTTTGCGGATGCGAGTGTGGATAACTGTATCATTTTCTTCAAAAAGAATCTACCAAACTGGATTGAAGTGGTAGAATTGCATCATGGGGAGTATAACACTATTGGACGAGTTGAACCAGATTTCTTTGGGGAAATTCCGACATTTTCAATCTCTATGGTCAAGTATCGTCAGGCCATTGACATCTTCTGGAAAGTAAACAATTTTCCGATATTGGAACGTCCTGAAATTGCAACTGTAAAATCAGGAATTAAAGCTTACGAAACTGGAAAAGGTAACCCCAAGATGACTGCTCACGATAAGAATAAGCGCATTTATCATGCAAGAGAAAAGCTAGATGATTCTTACCGTCCCTATCTTGATGGCGAAAATGTATCACGTTATAAATTGACTTGGAATGGTGAATACATAAAATATGGTGCAAACTTAGCAGCACCTAGAGATAAAAAGTATTTTGAAACGCCCCGTATACTAGTGCGTCAGATTCCAAGTAAATCAACTTATGCAGTTGAAGCTGTTTATACTAATAGTGATTTTATCAATGATTTGAACTCAATGGTCATCACAGATATCCAGGTTAATCCTTTCTATCTTTTAGGTGTTTTGAACTCTCGTTTAATCTCGCTTTGGTTTTTTATGAAGTTTGATAAATTCCAACGTCGCTTATTCCCACAGTTCAAAGTTAATGAATTGGGAGATTTTCCAATTCCAGATGCTACTGACTCCCAGCAAGAAGAAGTAGCACAACTTGTTGAGCAACTGATAGAAGAGATGAAAAAAGATTCTCTTGAAACTAAAAAGATAACTCAGCTTAATCTGAAGATTGACGACTTGGTCATGGATTTGTTTGGCTTGACTGAAGAAGAAAAACAAACGGTTAGAGATTTTGAAGTGTAGAAAGTAGGTATAAATGGTAAAAAGTTTGCAAAGTCAATTCAGAGATATTGAGAGAAATATGGTCAGAGAAATGAACAAAATGGTAAAGAGGGCTAATAAGAAGATAAATCCTGTTATACTTCCAACACAAGTGGATTCCTCTATGTCAGCTCTCAATTTTAACGAATATCATCAGGATAATAGTACTCATGTTTCGGTTAATGGAGATTTGATAAACTCACAGATTGGTGGGCAAAATAATACATTAAACATTACCTATACTGATATGGAAATTGAGAAAATATTTGAGAATATCAAAGAGTACTCTAGGACATTAGATGAAGAAGAGAAGACAGAATTGGTGACAATTTTAAATGAAGTACAGGAAATCGGAAAAGTTGATAATCATCAAACTTTCTTTGAAAAGCATCCGATACTAGCAATGGCTCTCAGTGCTACTGTGAGTTGGGGAGTGGAGAATGGAATTGATAGATTAGTGAGTGTTATTTCAAATACATTTAAGTGAAAAGTTTTATTATTAAATTTGATTAAAAATTAAACAATTATCAAATTTTTTAATATGCGTTGGTTAAAGATACAAAAACTCCTCAATCAAAGCGATTGAGGAGTTTGGTAATTCTTAAACAATACCTTGGGCAATCATGGCATTTGCTACATTTTCAAAGGCAGCAATGTTAGCTCCTGCAAGGTAGTCTTTATCAAGACCATATGTTTCTGAAGTTGTTTTAGCTGTGTTGAAGATGTTTGTCATGATATCTTTGAGACGTCCATCAACTTCTTCACGAGTCCATGAAAGGCGAAGGCTATTTTGGCTCATTTCAAGGGCTGAAACGGCTACACCACCAGCGTTAGCAGCTTTTGCAGGTCCGTAGAAGATACCATTTTCTTTGTAAACTTTGATGGCATCAAGGTCGCTTGGCATGTTAGCACCTTCAGATACACAGATAACGCCTTGAGCAACCAAGCGTTTAGCTGCTTCACCGTTGATTTCATTTTGAGTAGCACATGGAAGAGCAATGTCATAGTTTCCAGCGTAAGTCCATACAGAACCTTCGTGGTAGCTTGCAGTTGCTTTTTCAGCAGCATACTCAGTCAAACGAGCACGACGTTTTTCTTTAACATCTACTAAAAGATCGAAGTTGATACCGTTTTCATCGATGACATAACCATTTGAGTCAGAAACAGAGATTACAGTTGCACCGAGTTCAGTCGCTTTTTGAAGAGCGTATTGAGCAACGTTACCAGAACCTGAAATGACCACTTTCTTACCAGCAAAGCTATTATCGTTTGCTTTAAGCATTTCTTCAGTGTAGTAAACCAAACCGTAACCAGTTGCTTCTGGACGAATCAAGCTACCACCAAATCCAAGAGGTTTACCAGTCAAGACACCAGCATCAAATTGGTTAAGGCGTTTGTACTGACCGTAAAGGTAACCAATCTCACGTCCACCTACACCAATATCACCAGCAGGTACGTCAAGTGATGGTCCGATGTGTTTTTGTAATTCAGTCATGAAGCTTTGGCAGAAGCGCATCACTTCAGCATCTGTTTTACCTTTAGGATCGAAGTCTGATCCACCTTTACCTCCACCGATAGGAAGTCCAGTCAAGACGTTTTTAAAGATTTGTTCAAATCCGAGGAATTTCAAGATCCCTTGGTTTACAGTTGGGTGGAAACGAAGTCCGCCTTTGTATGGTCCAACAGCTGAGTTGAATTGAACACGGTAACCACGGTTTACTTGAACTTTTCCATCACGGTCAACCCAAGGAACACGGAAAGAAATCACACGCTCTGGCTCAGTAATACGTGCCAAGATATTTTCTTCGATATACTCAGGGTGTTTTTCAAATACAGGTTCTAAAGTGTTGAAAAATTCTTCAACAGCTTGGAGGAACTCAGCCTCGTGCCCGTTACGAGCTTTTACAGTTTCAAACACGCTTTGGATATATTCTTTAGCAGATGTCATATCGTTCTCCTTAAATTCTAATTTAATTATGTGTGTCATTATAGCAGAATTTTTTTAAGCTGTAAAGAGAAAAACAAAAATTTTCTAAAAATTCTTTCAATTTAGTTTTTATGAGTTTTTGAAATTGGGATTCTTTGAGAATAGATAAAAAGCGAACTATAAACGTATAAATAACTTTCTCAAAAAGAAAAAACTTAAAGTATGGTATAATATTAGAAATAAATGGACTCTGGAGGATCAAAAATGGTATCAACAAAAACGCAAATTGCTGGTTTTGAATTTGATAATTGCTTGATGAATGCAGCAGGTGTGGCTTGTATGACGATAGCGGAGTTAGAAGAGGTTAAAAACTCAGCGGCAGGAACATTTGTCACTAAGACAGCGACCTTGGACTTCCGTCAGGGAAATCCTGAGCCACGCTATCAAGATATTCCACTTGGTTCTATCAACTCTATGGGCTTACCAAATAATGGCTTAGACTATTATTTGGACTATCTTTTGGATTTGCAGGAACAAGAGCCAAACCGAACTTTCTTCTTATCTCTAGTCGGCATGTCTCCAGAGGAAACCCATACTCTCTTGAAAAAAGTCCAAGAGAGTGATTTTCGTGGTCTGACTGAGCTAAACCTCTCCTGTCCAAATGTTCCAGGAAAACCTCAGATTGCCTATGATTTTGAGACAACAGACCGTATTTTGGCAGAAGTATTTGACTACTTTACAAAACCTTTAGGAATTAAACTGCCACCATATTTTGACATTGTTCACTTTGACCAAGCGGCAGCTATTTTCAACAAGTATCCGCTCAAGTTTGTCAACTGTGTTAACTCTATCGGAAACGGCCTTTATATAGAAGATGAGTCTGTCGTTATCCGTCCTAAAAATGGTTTCGGTGGCATTGGTGGAGAGTATATCAAACCGACTGCTCTTGCTAATGTTCACGCATTTTATCAACGCTTAAACCCTCAAATCCAAACCATCGGAACAGGTGGCGTGTTGACTGGTCGTGATGCCTTTGAACACATCCTCTGTGGTGCCAGTATGGTGCAGGTAGGAACCACCCTTCACAAAGAGGGAGTTGGTGCTTTTGATCGTATTACTAATGAACTGAAAGCAATCATGGCGGAAAAAGGGTACGAAAGCCTAGAAGATTTCCGCGGGAAATTGCGCTATATTGACTAATTAAATCGAAAAATCAGAAGAAAGGAGAGAAGATGCTAGCCATTGAAGAAAGTCAAAAACTGACTCTAGCAAATTTACCGAACCTGAGCCTTTTTACAGGGACAGACCAGGGTCAGTTTGAAGTTATGAAGAGTCAAGTATTGAAACAGATTGGCTATGATTCTGCAGACCTCAACTTTGCCTACTTTGATATGAAAGAAGTGGTCTACAAGGATGTGGAACTGGAGTTGGTCAGCCTTCCTTTCTTTGCAGATGAGAAAATCGTGATATTAGACCATTTTGTCGATATGACAACAGCCAAGAAACGCTTTTTAACAGATGATGAACTCAAGTCGTTTGAAGAATACCTTGATAACCCTTCGCCAACAACCAAGTTATTGATCTTTGCAGAAGGAAAGTTAGATAGTAAAAGACGGCTGGTTAAATTACTTAAGCGCGATGCCAAGGTTTTTGATGCAGTAGAAGCCAAGGAACAAGAACTCCGCCAGTATTTCCAAAAGTGGAGCCAGAAACAAGGTCTGCAGTTTGTGGGGCAATCCTTTGAAAATCTACTTATCAAATCTGGTTTTCAATTTAGCGAAATCCAGAAAAATCTCCTCTTTTTACAGTCCTATAAGGCAGATTCTGTTATCGAGGAAGAGGATATTGTCAATGCTATTCCCAAGACTTTGCAGGACAATATTTTTGATTTAACTCAGTTTGTTCTGACTAAAAGGATGGACCAGGCGCGTGACTTGGTAAGAGACTTGACCTTGCAAGGGGAAGATGAAATCAAGCTCATAGCTGTCATGCTGGGACAATTTCGGACTTTTACTCAGGTGAGAATTTTGGCGGAGTCTGGGCAAACAGAAGCGCAGATTGCAAGTAGTTTAGGTAGTTATCTTGGACGTAATCCTAATCCCTATCAAATCAAGTTTGCGTTGAGAGATTCAAGAGGACTTTCCTTGAGCTTTTTGAAGCAAGCTATTTCCTATTTGATTGAGACAGACTATCAGATTAAAACAGGTCTTTATGAAAAAGGTTTCCTTTTTGAAAAGGCACTCTTACAGATTGCTAGTCAGGTAAATTGATATTTTTTTGAAACTACAACCCGCGTCAATATTATTTTGTCGTGGGTTTCTTGCTGATTTGCTTATTTTATACTCAATGAAAATCAAAGAGTAAACTAGGAAACTAGCCGCAGGTTGCTCAAAGCACTGCTTTGAAGTTGTAAATAAGACTGACGAAGTCAGCTCAAAACATGTTTTTGAGGTTGCGGATGAAACTGACGAAGTCAGTAACTATACCTACGGCAAGGCGACGTTGACGCGGTTTGAAGAGATTTTCGAAGAGTATTATTAGAAAGTATTTCAGTGATTTCTTCATCTATAAGCAAAAAACTTGAAAAAAGTGAATGTTTGCGTTATCATTTTCATATAGAAAGAAAAAGAGGTATTACAGATGGCTATTATCTTACCAGATCTTCCATATGCATACGACGCTTTGGAACCATACATCGATGCGGAAACAATGCACTTGCACCATGACAAACACCATCAAACTTATGTCAACAATGCTAATGCAGCTCTTGAAAAACACCCTGAAATCGGTGAAGATCTTGAAGCCTTGCTTGCTGATGTAGAATCTATCCCAGCTGATATCCGTCAAGCACTTATCAACAACGGTGGTGGACACTTGAACCACGCTCTTTTCTGGGAATTGATGACTCCTGAGAAAACAGCTCCTTCAGCAGAACTTGCAGCAGCAATCGATGCAACATTTGGTTCATTTGAAGAATTCCAAGCAGCCTTCACTGCAGCAGCAACAACTCGTTTTGGTTCAGGATGGGCATGGTTGGTTGTCAACAAAGAAGGGAAGCTTGAAGTGACTTCAACAGCAAACCAAGACACACCAATCTCAGAAGGTAAAAAACCAATCTTGGGCTTGGACGTTTGGGAACATGCTTATTACGTGAAATACCGCAACGTGCGTCCTGACTACATCAAAGCTTTCTTCTCAGTGATCAACTGGAATAAAGTAGATGAATTGTACGCAGCTGCTAAATAATGATAGTTGGAGGGAAGAATTGTTCTTCTCTTTTTAAGGTTATATTATTCTGGTCTGACAAAATCGTCAGACTTTTTTCATTTTTATGAGAAACGTGCTAACTGCTAGAAATTATGGTAGAATAAAGTATTAAGTAATCGTGAAAAAAGGATATCTATGCGAAAAGAAATTGCACCTGAATTATACAACTATAACAAGTTTCCTGGTCCTGAGTTTCATTTACACGGGGACAAGGTTGAAACGGAAGGGATAGCTTTTTCCTTGGTGGAAAATATCAAGGATGCCTTTGATGTGACGGCTTTTAATCAGCGTTTTTCAGAAGTCTTAACCAAGTTTGATTATATCGTGGGAGACTGGAGCAACGAACAGCTTCGCCTACGAGGTTTTTACAAGGATGATCGAACAGAAGAAAAACTTGAAAAAATCAGTCGTTTACAAGACTACCTTTTAGAGTATTGTAGTTATGGTTGTGCCTATTTTGTCTTAGAAAATGAAGCCCCTAAGCGAGCTTCATTTGACAAGAAAATGCGTAAGAAGGAAGAAGAAACACCTTCTAGAAAAGGAAAGAAACCGACTCAAACAAAACGAAAACCGAATGCAGATAAGAAAAATAGACGTCGTCAGAAAGACCAGCATTCTCAGAAAGAGGACAAGGGGCAACGTCATTTTGTCATTCGTCAGAAGTGAGTAGAGAATAAGGAGAAGAAATGAAACCGTCAATTTATAGTTTAACACGTCAAACCATGCAGGAATGGGTTTTGGAGCAGGGAGAAAAGAAATTCCGTGCAGACCAAATTTGGGAATGGCTTTACCGTAAACGTGTCCAGTCATTTGAAGAGATGACCAACCTTTCTAAGGATTTGATTGCTAAACTTAATGACCAGTTTGTGGTCAATCCCTTGAAACAACGTATCGTTCAAGAGTCTGCTGATGGGACAGTTAAATATCTCTTTGAGTTGCCTGATAGTATGTTGATAGAGACTGTACTTATGCGTCAACACTATGGTTTGTCAGTCTGTGTGACCACTCAGGTCGGCTGTAATATCGGTTGTACCTTCTGTGCTTCTGGTTTGATCAAGAAACAACGTGACCTCAATAACGGTGAAATCGTAGCGCAAATCATGCTGGTTCAGAAGTACTTTGATGAGCGTGGTCAGGACGAACGCGTCAGCCATATTGTTGTCATGGGTATCGGTGAACCATTTGATAATTACAACAATGTCTTGAATTTCGTTCGTACTATCAATGATGACAAAGGAATGGCCATCGGTGCTCGTCACATTACGGTTTCAACCTCAGGTTTGGCCCATAAAATTCGTGATTTTGCTAATGAAGGAGTTCAGGTCAATCTTGCCGTTTCCCTTCATGCACCTAATAATGAACTGCGCTCAAGCATCATGAAGATTAACCGTGCCTTTCCGATTGAAAAACTCTTTGCGGCTATTGAGTACTATATCGAAACAACCAATCGCCGTGTGACCTTTGAGTATATCATGCTCAATGAAGTTAATGATGGTGTAGAACAAGCCTTGGAATTGGCTGAATTGCTCAAGAATATCAAGAAATTGTCTTATGTAAACTTGATTCCTTATAACCCAGTTAGTGAGCATGACCAATATAGCCGTAGTCCTAAAGAGCGCGTCCTGGCCTTCTATGATACGCTTAAGAAAAAAGGTGTTAACTGTGTTGTTCGTCAAGAGCATGGTACTGATATTGATGCAGCTTGTGGACAATTGCGTTCTAATACAATGAAACGTGACCGCCAGAAAGCAGTCGCAGCAGTCAATCCTTAATGATGAAGAAAACTTATAATCATGTTTTGGTCTGGGGAGTTATTTTATATAGTATTTGTATCATCTACTTTTGCTTTACTCCTCAAGAACATTCTCCTGTGGGAGTGGAAACTCCAGGTATTCAACATCTTGGACGCCTGGTTTTTCTTTTGACTCCTTTCAATTCTTTCTGGAAACTGGGCCAAGTGAGTGACATTGGACAATTATATTGGATTTTTCTACAAAACATCCTTAATGTCTTCTTGCTTTTTCCTTTGGTGTTCCAACTCCTTTATCTCCTTCCAAACTTGCGGAAAACAAGAAAAGTGCTCTTTTTTAGTTTTCTAGTGAGTCTTGGAATCGAGTGTACGCAGTTAGTCTTGGACTTTTTCTTTGATTTTAATCGCGTCTTTGAAATGGATGATTTGTGGACCAATACCTTGGGTGGCTATCTGGCTTGGCTTCTCTATAAACAATTACATAAAAACAAGATAAGGAATTAAAATGAGTATTTTAGAAGTTAAAAATCTGAGTCACGGTTTTGGTGACCGTGCAATTTTTGAAGATGTGTCCTTCCGTCTCCTCAAGGGGGAACATATCGGTCTGGTTGGTGCCAATGGTGAAGGGAAATCAACCTTTATGAGTATTGTGACTGGTAAAATGCTGCCAGATGAAGGGAAGGTTGAGTGGTCCAAATATGTGACCGCTGGTTACTTGGATCAGCACTCCGTCCTTGCTGAAGGGCAGTCGGTACGCGATGTTCTCCGTACGGCCTTTGATGAGCTATTCAAAGCTGAAGCCCGTATCAATGACCTTTATATGGAAATGGCTGAAGACGGATCAGATGTTGATGCTCTCATGGAAGAAGTGGGAGAACTTCAAGACCGTTTGGAGAGTCGTGATTTCTATACCTTGGATGCTAAGATTGATGAAGTAGCGCGTGCCCTTGGTGTCATGGACTTTGGCATGGATACGGATGTAACCTCTTTGTCAGGTGGGCAAAGAACCAAGGTACTTTTGGCTAAACTCCTCCTTGAAAAGCCCGATATCTTGCTTTTGGACGAGCCGACCAACTATTTGGATGCTGAGCATATTGATTGGCTCAAGCGCTATCTCCAAAACTATGAGAATGCCTTTGTCCTTATTTCACACGATATTCCATTCCTCAATGATGTTATTAATATTGTCTATCATGTGGAAAATCAACAGCTGACGCGTTACTCTGGTGACTACTACCAGTTCCAAGAAGTCTATGCTATGAAGAAATCTCAGCTAGAGGCAGCCTACGAACGTCAGCAGAAAGAGATTGCCGACCTTAAGGACTTTGTTGCCCGAAACAAAGCGCGTGTTGCAACACGAAACATGGCCATGTCCCGTCAGAAGAAATTGGATAAGATGGATATTATCGAACTGCAAAGTGAGAAACCAAAACCATCATTTGATTTCAAACCAGCTCGTACGCCAGGGCGCTTTATCTTCCAAGCCAAGGATTTGCAGATTGGTTATGACCGTCCTCTGACCAAGCCTTTAAATCTTACCTTTGAACGTAATCAAAAGGTTGCTATTATCGGTGCCAATGGTATCGGGAAAACAACTCTCTTAAAATCTCTCTTAGGTATTATTCCACCAATTGCTGGGGAAGTTGAACGCGGTGACTACCTAGAACTTGGTTATTTTGAACAGGAAGTAGAAGGTGGTAATCGCCAAACCCCACTAGAGGCTGTCTGGAATGCCTTTCCGGCCCTCAACCAAGCAGAAGTCCGTGCAGCCCTTGCCCGTTGTGGTTTGACAACCAAGCATATTGAAAGCCAAATTCAAGTCTTGTCAGGTGGGGAACAAGCAAAAGTGCGTTTCTGTCTCTTGATGAATCGTGAAAACAACGTTTTAGTGCTGGACGAGCCGACCAACCACTTGGATGTGGATGCCAAGGATGAACTCAAACGTGCTCTCAAAGAATACAAGGGGTCTATCCTTATGGTCTGCCACGAACCAGACTTCTATGAAGGCTGGATGGACCAAATCTGGGATTTTAATAATTTAACTTAAGAATGAGAGTAAAAGAAATACAGTACCGAATGTGGATACTGTATTTTTTTGGTTTTTATGATTTAAAATTGTAGTCTTTCACCACTTCGATGCTATCGATAGTGATAGCAGTAGTTGGTTTATCTTTTTCATCTTTTTCTGCTTTGGCAATTTTATCTACAACATCCATGCCCTCGATAACCTGACCAAAGACAGGGTGTTTCCCATCGAGACTAGGATTTCCACCTTCTTTATAGGCTTCGATGATCTTTTTAGGATATTTGCTTGTAGGAAGTTTGGCAGAAATATCTGTTGTATTTTGGTTGATAAAGAATTGACTACCATTGGAATTTGGTTGACCAGTATTGGCCATTGAAAGTGAACCACGGATATTATAAAGATAAGGAGAAATCTCGTTTTTAAAACCAGTTCCCTTGTCTTTTGTCTTGTCTTTATCGTGCCAGATAGATTGGCCACCTGTGCCATCACCCTTAGGATCTCCAGTTTGAACCATAAAGCCGTCTATAACACGGTGGAAGGTGATACCATTGTAATATCCTTCCTTGGCATGAGTTAGGAAATTCTCAACTGCTAGAGGTGCTAACTTTGGAAAAAGTTTGATACGGATGTCCCCTTGACTTGTGTGGAGAATCACTTCGGCTTCATCTTCAGCTACTTCCTTGGAAAGTTGAGGGAAGTTGGCATTTTCGTTTGTCAAAGCATCATTTAATTCCTTGGTAGATTGGGCAGCTGCTTTGGAACTTTCTTCAGCAGCAAGACTGGAATCAACATAGTCATCACCACGCAGACTGCGTTGAATGCTGCTACACCCAGCTAAGGCTACAGTGGACAGTAAAAGAAGGGTTGCTAGTTTTTTCATTCTGATCCTTTCAAAAATTCATTTCTACCATTGTACCCTAAAAGGAAGGAGATTTCAAATATTAGTGACAAGTCAGTTTTACAGTCAACAATCAAAAAAATCGCTTGCTTAGAGGTTTTTCTTTGGATGACGGTCGATAATTCCCTTGTATTGTTCCAGTATTTGCTCCCCCTTAGTATTTATGACATTCTCTTTATGATTTTTCTTTAAAATATAACAAATTTCTAAATGGTTTAAAAATTTTATAGTCTGTCAAGTTTTTTTCTTGACACCTGCCAGAAATCTGATATAATAGAACATGTGCTAAATAGCTCAGCTATTTCACCGAAATAAAAAAAATAAGAAAAGAGAATTTAAAAATGGCAGTTAAAATCCGTTTGACTCGTATGGGTTCTAAGAAAAAACCTTTCTACCGTATCAACGTAGCAGATTCACGTTCACCACGTGACGGACGTTTCATCGAAACAGTTGGAACTTACAACCCACTTGTTGCTGAAAACCAAGTAACTTTGAAAGAAGACCGCGTTCTTGCATGGTTGGCTGATGGAGCTCAACCTTCAGATACAGTTCGCAACATCCTTTCAAAAGAGGGTGTATTGAAGAAATTCCACGATTCTAAATTCTCAAAATAAGTTTAAAGTAGGTTGACAGATGGATACGATTGAAAATCTCATTATTGCGATTGTGAAACCCTTGATTTCACAACCAGATGCCTTAACTATCAAGATTGAAGATACACCAGAGTTTTTGGAATATCATTTGGATCTTGATCAAAGTGATGTGGGTCGTGTAATCGGTCGTAAGGGTCGCACTATTTCTGCGATAAGAACGATTGTCTACTCTGTCCCAACTGAAGACAAAAAAGTAAGAATCGTTATTGACGAAAAATAAGAAGGGCGGGACGGATGTCTCGCTTTTTTGCGAGGAATAGAAGAAAGGTTTAACGTTTAGACAATTTCAATACTACCTACTGGAACATTACCAGCAGTCTCGGACTGAGGAAGATCTCTTTATGAAGTTAGTGGAGGAAAACGGAGAAGTAGCTTAGGTTTTGAATGGTCGTTCTGGTAGAAAAAAGGGCGTTCAGGATTCTAACGAGGAACTAGCAAAAGAACTGGCTGATATCATTCACTACACTGTCGCAATTGCGGCCATCAACGACATAGATCTAACCAAGATCATTTTTGAAAAAGATAAAAAGGCGGCTATAAAATATCAGCATGAACGAGATTTGGAAGGATTTTTAGAGAATTTCAAAGAGAATAAGAAATGATTTTTTTCTTATAAAGAAGATTTCACCTATATTGGCCTAGCTAGTAACATAGAAAACAATGAAATTGGCAGTTTATATTATCAAAGTAAGGAATCTCCAAGAGGCAGATAAGTTGGAACTTGTGAGACAAGAACGAGAAAGGCAGACTAGACTAGTAGAGTCCTTTTTAGGCAATGAAAAAGATAAACGGTGAAAATAGGCATAAAAAACCAATCCTAGAAATGCATCTAGCATTTTACTATGCTACAATGGAAAGACAGTCTCAAAGAATTCTAGTCAATCAATCTTGAGAATAGCTATTTTTAAAAGGAGTAACAGTCTATGAACGAGAAAACAAAAGCTTACCTAGCAGCCTTATCCTTTTCAGCAATCATTGGATTTTCTTTTTTATTTACTAAGATTGCTTTAGGCTATGCCAGTCCTCTCACAAACTTAGCGCATCGCTATACAATCGCAGCTTTAGTAATGGTCGTTCTTCATCAAACCAAACTTATCAAAGTGAGTTTAAGTAGAAAAGATATTCTTTCTATTCTTCCTATGAGTCTTTTCTATCCGCTTTTCTTTTTTATTTTTCAATCCTTTGCTTTACAGTATATATCGTCTTCTGAAGCGGGAATTCTACAGGCTCTTGTCCGGATTTTTACGCTCCTTTTAGCATCAGCCTTTCTCAAGGAAAAGACAAGCTTGCTTCAAAAGTTCTTTTTATTTTTATCCGTAGCAGGAGTAGTTTTCATCTTCCTTAGTAAAGGAGCTAACTTTGGTACTGAGACTGCTAGCTTTGGCTTTCTCTTGATGTTGGGATCTGTTCTCGCCAGTGCAATAAACAATATCCTCAGCAAGTCCAAAGGAGGACGCTATCGGGCTATGGATATGACAGCTGTTGTGATATTTGTTGGCTTCGTCACCTTTAATACGCTGAGTCTGACCTCGCACTATCTAGATGGCAACATATTAGCTTACTTTGCGCCACTTGGACAGGTATCTTATCTGATTTCAATTCTCTATTTGGGAATTCTAGCCTCTATCGTTACTGGTAGTCTCTCTATCTATGCTATCGTTCGACTTGGAGCATCGACCGTCAGTGTCTTTGGTAATCTTGGAACAGTTTTGACTATTCTAGCCGGAGCTCTTATCCTCCATGAACCAATTTATAGTTACCATGTGATAGGAGCCACTATGATTATTACTGGAATTTTAGGAATGAATCTGATGAGAAAAAAGTAAAGATTACTTAGCAGTCTTTTTCTTAATCCAAGTCATTCAGAAAATTCAAAAATTTTAATGTGATCAAGTTTAGAACACGATGATTTCAATATAGCATGATAAAATAGATAAAAAGAATGACACTAGGATAAAGAGGAGAGAGTTTAGAAATGAAGCAAAATGATATAGCTGAAGTTATTGCTTTTTATAACAGAAAACCTGAGACTTTGGTACGTCACATTATACCAGTTTTAGATTGTGACTTGGCTGTTTATCATCGCCCTGGAAGCTCAAGTAAAGGACACATTATTTTTTATCATGGAGCTTGTGGCCGTAGTCAGATGTGGGCCCACCAGTATGATGATTTTGATGGATTTGACCTCTACTTTGTCAATGTTCGAGGACAGGGTGAATCACCTATGAAAGTTGGTTTACCTGACTTAGAAGGTGCTGTTCAAGATGTAGATGCTATTTTGTCCTATTTCCAGTTGGATAAGGTGATATTGGTTGGTCATTCTTGGGGAGGGAATCCACTTCAAGAGTACACCTATCGCCATCCAGAAAGAGTTCTAGCCTTGGTCATGGTAGATAGTTGGGGACAGCATCGATACCTATCAGATAAAGAGAGAAATCGCATAAAATATAGTTCTCTTATGTATAAAACGGTTCCTTGGAAGGTGATTGCAGACAAGAACTCAAAAATGTGTACAGATAATCCTATCACAAGAGAATTAGTCAAGACGGCCATTATAGAAACTGGGAGAGATGTTTTCTTGAATCTTGGAATCACAGGTTTCTTAGCTGTCCATGAGATAGAGGGTTATCATGAAAATCCTCCTATGCTATTAGTAAGAGGCGAAAAGGATTTTCCCAAACACCTAAAAATAATCTACGATGGTATCATTGCCTTAAATCTCAATGCGCGTCAAGTAACGATTTCAGATAGCAAACACCAACCGATGAATGATCATCCTGAAGAGTTTAATCAAATAATTGGTGAATTCTTTGAAGAAGTAGTAGCTCTGTAAGATGAGATTTATCCAACTTGAGAAAATCCCTGGAACGTGATAAAATAAAGGATAAGGATTTTTTATAATTCATTATACAGAATGAGTGGATTTCTTTATGAAGAGGATTGAAGTATCTACAGAAATTGGTAGTCTCTCTGTTACTTATCAAAAGCAAAAGAAAGTGCTAGTTTGTTTAAGTGGCGCAGGTTTGTTACCAAGTTATGAAAATTTTTCACTTATACTCGAAAAACTTCCTCCCACAATTGGTTATTTGACAATTGATTTTCCAAACACAGGTAGAAGTCCGATTCATGACCAAGCTGGAAAAAATCTGGATAATCTTGCAGATGCGGTTTATGAAGTACTTGAAGAATTGGCGATTTCTGAATATATACTTTGTGTACATAGTTTGAGTGGAATTTTAGCTTGTAAATTGCTCAAGAAACCAATTAAGTATCAGGCTTTAGTAGCAATGGAACCGACAACTAAAAAAGTTATGTTTGCTGATTTTTCAGAAAATCCTTATCCAGAAATGGAAGAGCAGATGAGGCTGATTGAGGAGTGTGGTCCTGAACTTTATTTTAAAAGCTTAACTCAAGCCACATTTAGCCCTGAAATCAATAAAGAAATCTGGGAAATAATGCTAGAAAAAGGTTCAGAGTTGCAAAATCAAGATTCAGAATTTCAGATATCTGGAGAGATTACTGAGGAAGATTTTGAGAATTTGTCGATAGAATTTCATGTCCCTGTATTTATTTTTTGTCAGGATTATAGAGAAAAAGAGTACAGAGAATCAGAATATTGGACTTCCAATGCTAAACTCATTTTAGGAGGGAATCACCATTATTTACAATGGTCAGAATCAGAAAAAATTGCGACTATTATTCAAAAGTTGTCAGAATAAGATGGAAAGAAGGAGACTACAGGAGACAAGATGAACTACTTTAATGTTGGGAAAATCGTCAATACGCAGGGCTTACAGGGTGAGATGCGAGTCTTGTCTGTGACGGATTTTGCAGAAGAACGGTTTAAAAAAGGGGCTGAGCTGGCCTTGTTTGATGAAAAAGATCAGTTTGTTCAAACAGTAACTATTGCTAGCCACCGTAAACAGAAGAACTTTGACATCATTAAATTCAAAGATATGTACCATATCAACGCTATCGAAAAGTACAAAGGATACAGTCTCAAGGTCGCTGAGGAAGATTTGAACGATCTAGACGATGGTGAATTCTACTATCACGAGATTATCGGTTTGGAAGTCTATGAGGGTGATAACTTGATTGGAACCATCAAGGAAATCCTGCAACCAGGGGCTAACGATGTCTGGGTGGTCAAGCGAAAAGGCAAGCGTGATTTGTTATTGCCTTATATCCCACCAGTGATTCTCAATGTTGATATTCCGAATAACCGCGTTGATGTGGAAATCTTAGAAGGGTTAGACGATGAAGATTGATATTTTAACCCTCTTTCCAGAGATGTTTTCTCCGCTAGAGCACTCAATCGTTGGAAAGGCTCGTGAAAAAGGGATCTTGGATATCCAGTATCATAATTTTCGAGAATATGCTGAAAAGGCCCGCCATGTAGACGACGAGCCGTACGGAGGCGGACAGGGGATGTTGCTCCGAGCACAACCTATTTTCGATGCCTTTGACGCTATTGAAAAGAAAAATCCGCGCGTGATTCTCCTTGATCCTGCAGGGAGGAAATTTGATCAGACTTACGCTGAGAATTTGGCTCAAGAAGATGAACTAATCTTTATTTGTGGGCACTACGAAGGTTATGATGAGCGTATTAAGACTTTGGTGACAGATGAGATTTCTCTGGGTGATTATGTCTTGACTGGAGGAGAATTGGCGGCCATGACTATGATTGATGCTACGGTTCGCCTGATTCCAGAAGTGATTGGCAAGGAATCTAGCCACCAAGATGATAGTTTTTCTTCTGGTCTTCTTGAATATCCTCAGTACACACGTCCCTATGATTATCGAGGTATGGTCGTGCCAGATGTACTGATGAGCGGGCACCATGAAAAGATTCGTCAGTGGCGACTGTATGAGAGTTTAAAGAAAACCTACGAGCGCAGACCGGATTTGTTAGAAAATTATCAACTGACAGCAGAAGAAGAAAAAATGCTGGCAGAAATCAAAGAAAACAAAGAATAAAGGAGAAACCTATGCAAGTAATCAAACGTGATGGCGAAATTGCTGAATTTAATCCAGATAAGATTTACCAAGCTATTTTAAAAGCAGCTCAGACTGTCTATGTATTGACAGATGATTTGCGTCAAAATCTTGCACAAGTCACTAAGAAAGTCGTTTTGGACTTGGAGGAAGCCAAGGTAGAACGTGCCACTATTAGCATGATTCAGTCTATGGTTGAACATCGTTTACTGGGTGCAGGTTATATTACCATTGCAGAACACTACATTTCCTATCGTCTACAACGTGACTTGGAAAGAAGTGGTTACGGAGATCATATCGCGGTTCATTTACATTTTGAACAAGTTCGCTAAGAAAAAAGAGTGGGATGAAGCAACTACATCTCACTCTTTCTTAAATCTATTTTTTTGGGCTGTTTGGACGGTTGAAGGGACAAATCGCAGGCGTTGAATATCGCTTATTCGGATAATACGGGTCACATTTTTGGCGAAATTTTTCACGATAATTTGTTGGCGTTGCTGATCGTATTTGATGATGTCACCTGTAAAGCTTGTCTCAGACAAGATAAGGTGAACAGCGGTTTGTTTCTGGATAGCCTCTTCAATAGTGGCTGTAAGGGAGTTGCTTTCAGTCTGGTCAACTTGGTCATGTCCATTTAAAAAGTCATATATTTTATCTAAAACTTGCTGGAATTTATGTCTCATATTGGCCTCCCTTCTTTTATATCAATATTATATAAAATTTTCCTAAAATCTACAAGATTTTACGAATAAACTAATGAAAGCTAAAAAAGGAGAAGAAAATGGCAGAATTTACATTTGAAATCGAAGAGCACTTGTTGACTCTTTCTGAAAACGAAAAAGGTTGGACCAAGGAAATCAATCGTGTGAGCTTTAATGGTGCTCCTGCTAAGTTTGATATTCGTGCTTGGAGTCCAGATCATACTAAAATGGGCAAAGGAATTACTCTCTCAAATGAAGAATTTCAAACCATGGTGGATGCCTTTAAAGGCAACTAATACTCAATGAAAATCAAAGAGCAAACTAGGAAGCTAGCCGTAGGTAGTACTTGAGTACGGCAAGGCGAAGCTGACGTGGTTTGAAGAGATTTTCGAAGAGTATAAGTTTTCAAAATGAAAGAAAAGGATATTGAGTCATGACAACTCGATATCCTTTTTTAGTGAGCAAAGTAAGCCTGATTTTTAAGGCGTTGAAGTAGTGGACGGCTAATAATACTAATAGCAATAATTTTACCAAGATCTGGGATGATAAAGGGAAATACCCCCACAACAAGAGTTTTTTCAAATGGCATTCCAGCTAGGAAATGCAATCCAATGATTCCACCAACAAAGACAAGTGTATCCCCAAAGAGATTTGCTAGAAAAATTCTGACAAAACCACTATCGCTGTTAGTTAGAGAAGAGGTAAGTCCAGAATAAACAAGATAAAACCAAAGATACCCCGCAGTAGGACCAATCAAAGCATGAAATCCAGCTCCACCTCCTGCAAAGACAGGAAGACCGATAGCGCCTAGAAGAAGATAGAGTCCAACAGAAAGTACAGCCTCTCTCGGTCTAAAGACAGTAGCAATCAAGCCGATTGCAAAGTTCTGCAGAGTGAAGGGAACGGGTCCAATTGGAAGACTGATTTGTGCTAAAACTGCAATGAGAGCAGCCCCAATAGCAGGGATGGCATAAACGTGAGCTTTTTTCAAAATAGTTAACCTCTTTTCTGATATATAGTAACTATTATACTTAAATCAACACTATTGTCAACCTGTTTAAGTAACATGGGTAACAAAAACTGTAACGGCCGATTTGATTGACAAGAGAAATTTGATAATTGTTTTTTATCGATTTGTAAATCAGTTTTATATATAGATAATCCCATTTTATACATAAAAAATATACTATAAATACTTGACAAACTAAAAAATAAGTGCTACATTAATAAATGTAAACGGATACATTTATATGTGTTCAATTTTAAAAGGAGGGGTAGTTATGAGATATTTTAACGACTCTAGATACCATAACGGTGATTAAAAACCTAAATATAATCAATTCATATTAAAGTAATATGGATGGACTAAAAAGGGGACTGTTGCTTATTCTTCATCAAATATTTTAATTAAAGGAGAAGTAAAATGAAAAAAAGAATTAACAAGAAAGCATCTGTTTTTCTAGTCGCAAGTGTTTTAAGTTTTAGCTTTGCTACTGTAGCTAGTATTGTTAGTGCAACTACAGCACACCCTGCTCCAAGTCCCATTATTGATGTATGGGAATATGGTGTAAATGATAACTCTGGTTATTCGAATTACTTTGTTAGTTCTCCAGATAATATTGGTTCAAAATCTTCAGTAACGAATTTTTGGGGAACAGTTAAAGCTCAGGATAAACAAGATTATGGATGGGCATATTCAAGTGCTACAAAATCTTGGAGCGATGTTCGATTAAATGCATATTGGGATTATTATAGATTTTAAAAATAATTTATGAAAACAAGAGACCCAATTATAAAATAGGGTCTCTTGTAATATGGTAATTGCTTATGAAATTAAAATTATGTATCATTGGATTCTTCTTCTGTTTGATTGCTGCAATTGGTTGGGTCACTATTAGCGATACAGAAATGCCCATACCTTTACCAATTGATGGTGCTTTTTCTATTCAAGGAAAAAGCAATCTTTCAAATAACGAAATATACGAAATGGTTCGTGATTTATCAAAATCGGAAAAGGTTACCATTTACAAGCCCATCGTTCAGAGTTCGGGTCAGTTGAGGTATGTAAATTTTGATGATGTAAATAATGAACAATTAAAGTCAACACCAATAATAGGGATGTATTACACCCTTGGGAAAATGGATATAGATAGTTTGAAACCACTTACGATGACGGGGTTGCAAACAGTATATATGGCTTATCCTTGGTATATAGGAGGAATCTTACAATTTACTGGAACTTTAAGAATACTGTTAATGGGTTCAATTTACTTAACTTTATTAGTTGTGTTATTTGTTGTTAGAACGAAGCAGATTAAAGAAGGAGTGATACGACGTTCTTTGGGATTGCCTGTATACGATCTAAGAAGAGATTATGGTATTTCTCTTATTTTTGAACTGATTATGATGGCTTTATTGATGATTTCTTACAGTTCTTTTTTGGGAAATGGTTTCTTCACCTATAGTTCTAAGTTATTTTTCTCTCTGATTTTAACGAATTTTATACTATTTCAAATCATTGATCTCATCACCTTTGTTTTATTTTGGTTGACGATTCAGGTTGAAAAGCCTATTGAAATTATTAAAAACAAGGCAAAAAATAAACTTATTTTTGTCGTATGGCTTGCCATTATTTCGATTATTATCCTTATCTCAGGAGTTTTTTTACAAGAAACAAAGAGTAGTCAATCCAGTATTAACATTCAGATACAGAATTTAGTACCATGGGACACAGTAAAAGACTGGAGAAGGATTGAGTTCCTTGGAATTGAAAGTAACTCTACTAAAAATGGAGAAGTTAATGATTCGGATGGTCAGTATCTACAGATAGCTGCTTCCTTAAAAAACTTAGATTATTTATATATAGATCGATCCTCAGCATATGTTCCAGATTTCATGAAAACTTCACATGTTATGGAAAATTTTTCTAAACAATTAGAAAATGACGGAATAACGAATCCAGAAATAAATAAAGAGTTGATTTATATCAATCAAACAGGTGCTAACCTACAAAATAAAGTGAATGGAACAAACTATCATCTTTTAGATAATAAGATAGCAACCATTTATATTCCTGAGAAATGGAAAGAAAATCAGAAATCTATTGAGAATACAGTTGTAGCAGAACAATTTATTGGAACAAACTATACAAAAGAAGAAATTGCAGTACAAATAATTCCTGATGGTGATAAAATTTTTTATTTCAATGAAGATGCTGATGATAATCATAAAATGAAAGAGCTTTTACCAATGGCAAGTGTAGCAGATAGCACAGATAACATTGTTGTTGTGTTAGATACGGACAAAATGATTGAAAACAACAAGTTTTCTTTGGCTAGTAATATAACAACTAAGTCTCTTTTTAGTCCTGAGGCGGTAAATAAAATAAATGAAATGGCTACCCAGTTGAATGTTTCAATGAATCCAGTAGATGTTTACCAAATTGTGAAATTAAAGATCCAGTCCTTAGAGCACCAAATTCTACTTTCACAAATTTTGCAGAAGATAATTTACAGTATTGTCTTTATACTCATTTATCAATATGTCCAACTTTATATTACCCTAAAACAGAATGAATATGTGAAGAAAATCATTTTAGGTCTGTCAAAAACATATATAGCAATTTCAAGTCTCAAGTATTTTATGATGACTATTACAATCGTTATCCTATTTACATTTCTTATGACAGGTCAAATAGAGTTGCTATATATTGGTCTTGCTTCTCTGCTCGTTTTGATGTTGTCAATAATCATGAGTTTTAGAAAATTATCTGAAAGCTACACTAAAATTTTAAAAGGAGATGAAACATGACAATTGACCTTTTGAACGTTTCAAAAAGTTTCGGCTCAAAAAAGATCTTTACAGACTTAAATTTAAAATTTGAATCTGGAAAAAGTTATGCATTGATTGGAGGTTCTGGCTCTGGTAAAAGTACCCTTCTTAATATTATAGGAAGATTAGAAAAAATTGACAGTGGGAATGTTTTAGTTGATAAACAAGATATTTGGAAGATAAAAGAAAGAACTTTTTTTAAAAATACTGTTGGATATGTATTTCAGAATTATTCTTTAATAGATAACAAAACAGTATATGATAATTTGAAACTTATCACTAAAGACAAAAAAACAATAACTGATGTACTTGAAAAAGTAGGACTGTCAAGTGACTATTTACATCAAAAAATATATGAATTGTCTGGAGGGCAGGCTCAACGTGTAGCTATTGCCAGAATGTTAATGAAACCACGTAAAATTATCTTAGCAGATGAGCCTACAGGAGCTTTAGATGGTGAGATTGGAAAAGAAATTATTCGTTTATTATTGAATGAAAGAGATGAAGATAAATATGTCATTATAGCGACGCATGATCCAGCTGTCTATAACGAAGTTGATGTGATCATTGATATGAAAGATATAGGGGATAATGTATGAAAAAGATAATTTATATTGCTTTGATCTTTGTAGCTGGAATGCTTGCCATTTTCTTCTTTGGAAAACAAATGATCACAAAAGAAAATACCAATAAACCAACACTGGAGTTAATAGTCTATACGCTTTCTTCTAGTGATACAGAAAAATGGAATAAAGTGAAACAAGTAGAAACAGAAGAAGCTACATATATCATAACTGTGAAAGAAGTAGCGTCTTCAGAAGAAGTATTTTCAAACATCATTGCAAATGGAGCTGCTGCGGGGTTCGGAGTTCGTGAAGAAGAAGTGAAGCAATTTAATAATAATTTAGGAGACACTATTGAGGACTCTAAGCATAATAAACTCATTGGAATAGAATTTTTTACTTTTTCTAATGCTGACGAGGGATTTGTAGTAGCAAATTTTGACTACGGTAGTGAAGAGTTGAATTCTCAGAAAAAAGATATGAAAGAGTTATATAAAAAAATATATGAATCTTTTAAAGAAAAGAATAAATGATTGTGTTATAATCCTTATATTTTGTTATGGTTTGTTAATTGATTTTTGCATATCTTATTTCAACATACTATAAAATAAAACATAAGAAAACGAGTATCTCCAACTACGGCAATACTCGATTTTTGATATTTAGAAGTGTTTTTTGCTCTGCTTCTTTTGTTTCGATTAACGCATGGTTACAAATTCTTCGGATGCAGTTGGGTGAATCGCCACAGTTGCATCAAAGTCAGCCTTGGTTGCTCCCATCTTAATAGCAACGGCAAAACCTTGAATCATTTCATCAACACCGTATCCAATTCCATGAAGTCCAACAACTTTTTCTTCTGAACCAGCTGTGATCAATTTGAAACGTGTTTCTTGGCGGTTGCAAGTGCAAGCAGAGTACATAGAAGTAAAGCTTGATTTGTAAACCTTGATTTGGTCTTGACCGTATTCTTTAATAGCTTGCTCTTCGGTCAATCCAACCGTTCCGATAGCAGGGTGTGAAAAGACAACAGTTGGAATGGTTGAGTAGTCCATTTTAGCAGTAGTTTTGCCGTTAAAGAGACGTTCAGATAAAGTACGTCCAGCCTTGATAGCAACTGGAGTCAGTTCTTTTTCACCTGTTACATCACCTAAAGCGTAGATTCCCTCAACAACAGTATTTTGATATTCATCCACTTGGATAAAGCCACGTTCGTTCAGAGTCACTCCAGCTTTTTCAAGTTGCAAGCCCTTAACGTTTGGACGGCGACCTGTAGCCCAGATAACTTGGCTAGCTGTGTGACTAGTACCATCTTCAAAATGAATGGTAATGCCTTCAGCAGTTTTTTCTAACTTAACAGGGACTTTGTGAGTATGCAGTGGCAAGTTTGTTCTTTCCATTTCCTTGACCAAACCTTCAACGATATAAGAATCAAAACCACGTAAAGGACGATCACGGCGAACAAAGAGGTCTGTCTTGACACCAAAAGTGTGGAGTACGCCAGCTAGTTCAATAGCGATATAACCAGCGCCTAGAATAGCAACTGACTCTGGAAGTTCTTCCCAGGCAAATACATCATCAGAAGAACCACCTAGTTCTGCACCAGGAATATTTGGAATACTTGGATGGGCACCAGTAGCAATCACGATATGTTTAGCACGAATCAGTTCACCATTTACGCTGACAGTATGAGAATCTACAAATTCAGCATGGCCTTCAATCAGGTCTACGCCGTTGCGTTTAAAACTGCCATCATAAGAAGAACGAGCGCGATCGATGTAGGCTTCACGATTGCGACGTAGGGTTGCAAAGTCAAAGTTAAGATCAGTAGTTTTAAAACCGTAGTCTTCTCCAAATTGATGGAAAGTCTCAGCGATTTGTGCCCCGTACCACATGATTTTTTTAGGAACACAACCGACGTTGACGCAGGTTCCACCTAATTTCTTTTCCTCAATAACGGCTGCTTTGGCTCCGTGTTCACCAGCACGGTTCATGGTAGCAATTCCTCCGCTACCTCCACCGATAGCAATGATATCGTATTCTCTCATTGTAAACTCCTTTGTACTCTTTTAAATAGTAGAGTGTCATTTTTTGATAGTCATATTCTATCTTTTTTTTGATGTGATTGCAAAAATCTGCTACGTTCAAAAAAAATAAAGAAAAGGCTTGCAAAAAAGAAAAATAAAGTGTATTATATAACTAGTACAATGATTGTAAAATAAATTCCGAACAATAATTAAATCCTGAAATGTCATTATTTCGTTCTGAAATGTTATTGTTTCAAATTGATAATTTTTGTATAATTATAATATTGTTAAGAACTTTAAATCAAAAAGGAGTTTCATTATGAAAAAGAATGGTAAAGCTAAAAAGTGGCAATTGTATGCAGCAATTGGTGCTGCAAGTGTAGTTGTATTGGGTGCTGGGGGCATTTTGCTCTTTAGACAACCTTCTCAGACTGCTGTAAAAGATGAGGCTACTCATCTTGTTGTTGCCAAGGAAGGAAGCGTGGCATCCTCTGTTTTATTGTCAGGGACAGTAACAGCAAAAAATGAACAATATGTTTATTTTGATGCTAGTAAGGGTGATTTAGATGAAATCCTTGTTTCTGTGGGTGATAAAGTCAGTGAAGGGCAGGCTTTAGTCAAGTACAGTAGTTCAGAAGCCCAGGCGGCCTATGATTCAGCGAGTCGAGCAGTTGCTAAGGCAGATCGTCATATCAACGAACTCAACCAAGCGCGAAATGAAGCCGCTTCAGCTCCGACTCCACAGTTGCCAACACCAGCAGGAGGCGAAGGAGCTGCAGCGCAAACTCCAGCTCCAGTAGCAGGAAATTCGGTATCCTCTATTGATGCACAATTAGGTGATGCCCGTGACGCACGTGCAGATGCAGCAGCGCAATTAAGCAAGGCTCAAAGTCAGTTGGATGCAATGACGGTTCTCAGTACCTTAGAGGGAACTGTGGTCGAAGTCAACCGTAATGTTTCTAAATCTCCAACAGGAGCTAGCCAAGTAGTAGTTCATGTCGTAAGTAATGAAAACTTGCAAGTTAAGGGGGAACTATCTGAATATAACCTTGCCAACCTCTCTGTAGGACAAGAAGTAACCTTTACTTCTAAAGTTTACCAAGATAAGAGCTGGACTGGTAAGATTAGCTACATTTCTGACTACCCTAAAAACAATGGTGAAGCAGCAAGTGCAGCTACTGCCGCAGCAGGTGGTAATTCTGGTTCTAAATATCCATATACCATCGATGTTACAAGTGAAATCGGTGATTTGAAACAAGGATTCTCAGTAAGTGTTGAGGTCAAGAACAAGAGTAAAGCCATTTTGGTTCCTATAACAAGTATTGTGACTGAAAATGATAAGAACTATGTCTGGGTGCTTGACGAGCAGAAAAAGGCCAAGAAAGTGGAAGTTAGTTTGGGTAATGCTGATGCAGACAACCAAGAAATCACTTCAGGTCTGACAAATGGAGTCAAGGTCATCAGTAACCCAACGTCTTCTCTAGAGGAAGGAAAAGAGGTGAAGGCTGATGAAGCAACTAATTAGTCTAAAAAATATCTGCAGAAGCTACCGTAACGGTGACCAAGAACTGCAGGTTCTCAAAAATATCAACCTAGAAGTGAATGAGGGTGAGTTTGTTGCCATTATGGGACCATCTGGTTCTGGTAAGTCAACCCTCATGAACACGATTGGCATGTTGGATACACCAACCAGTGGAGAGTATTATCTTGAAGGTCAAGAAGTGGCTGGACTAGGTGAAAAACAACTAGCCAAGGTCCGCAACCAACAAATCGGATTTGTCTTTCAGCAGTTCTTTCTTCTATCTAAACTCAATGCTCTGCAAAATGTAGAATTACCCTTAATTTACGCAGGAGTTTCGGCTTCAAAACGGCGCAAGTTAGCTGAGGAATATCTAGATAAAGTTGAATTGACAGAACGTAGTCACCATTTGCCTTCGGAATTATCTGGTGGTCAAAAGCAACGTGTGGCTATTGCGCGTGCCTTGGTAAATAATCCTTCTATTATTCTAGCGGACGAACCGACAGGAGCCTTGGATACCAAAACAGGGAATCAAATTATGCAACTATTGGTTGAACTAAATAAAGAAGGAAAAACCATTATCATGGTAACGCATGAGCCTGAGATCGCTGCTTATGCCAAACGCCAGATTGTCATTCGAGATGGAGTTATTTCATCTGATAGTGCTCAGTTAGAAAAGGAGGAAAACTAAGATGCAGAATCTGAAATTTGCCTTTTCATCTATCATGGCACATAAAATGCGCTCTTTTCTCACTATGATTGGGATTATCATTGGTGTTTCATCAGTTGTTGTGATTATGGCTCTGGGAGATTCTATGTCTCGTCAGGTCAATAAAAATATGACCAAGTCACAGAAGAATATCCATGTTTTTTTCTCACCTATTAAAAGTAAAGATGGCTCTTTTACCCAAAAGCAATCAGCATTGACAGTTTCTGGGAAAGAAGAGGAAGTTCCTGTGGAACCACCAAAACCACAAGAAGCTTGGGTCAAGGAGGCTGCTAAAGTTAAAGGTGTAGATAGTTACTATGTAACCAACTCGACCAATACCACCCTGTCTTATAAAGACAAAAAAGTGGAGCGCGCTAGCTTGACAGGTGGAAATATTACTTACATGAAGGCGGTTGAAAATGAAATTGTTGCAGGCCGCAGTCTCATAGCTCAGGATTATAAAGATGTGGCCAGTGTCATTTTGCTAGACCAAGAACTTGCTAATAGCCTGTTTGGATCTGCTCAAGAAGCTGTTAACCAGGTTATAGATGTTGGTGGCTTTAGCTATCGTGTCATTGGTGTCTATACCAGCGATGAGGCCAAGACTGCCAAGACTTTTGGTATTGGTGGACTTCCAATTACGACTAATATTTCTCTTGCCAATAACTTCAATATGGATGAAATTTCTGATATTGTCTTCCGTGTCAATGATACCAGTTTGACACCAACAGTGGGACCAGAATTAGCTAGAAAATTGACCGAGATTGCTGGTCTTCAGCAAGGGGAGTATCAGGTGGCAGATGCGACTGCAGCCTTCCAAGAAGTACAACAACTGTTCGGCTTTATAACTACGATTATTAGTGCCATTGCAGGAATTTCACTTTTTGTTGGAGGGACTGGTGTTATGAACATCATGCTGGTTTCTGTTACAGAGCGTACGCGTGAGATTGGTCTCCGTAAGGCTTTGGGTGCAACGCGTGCCAATATTTTAATTCAGTTTTTGATTGAATCCATGATTTTGACCTTGCTTGGTGGAGTTATTGGTCTAACCATTGCGACAGGCTTAACAGCTATAGCTGGTCTACTCTTACAAGGATTGATAGCTGGTATAGAAGTAGGAGTATCAATCCCAGTTGCCCTATTTAGTCTTGCAGTTTCAGCTAGCGTGGGTATGATTTTTGGAGTTTTGCCAGCCAACAAGGCATCGAAACTTGATCCAATTGAAGCTCTTCGTTATGAATAGAATCAACAAGATGGACACTCGTCTATCTTGTTTTTGTATGGATTTCCCTATCGAAAATCATTAAAAATGTGATATAATGAAGTGTTAGAAAAACAGGTTTCATTTGCCTGGAAAGGAAAAATTATGTCTGAAAAGAATTTTTATATTACAACGCCGATTTACTATCCATCTGGAAAACTTCATATCGGATCTGCCTACACAACCATCGCATGTGATGTCCTAGCACGTTACAAACGCCTGATGGGCTACGATGTTTTTTATTTGACAGGTCTTGACGAGCATGGTCAAAAAATCCAGCAAAAAGCAGAAGAAGCTGGAATTACACCACAATCCTACGTTGATGGTATGGCTGTTGGAGTCAAAGAACTCTGGCAATTACTAGATATCTCATACGATAAATTTATCCGTACAACTGATGACTACCATGAAAAAGTTGTCGCGCAGGTCTTTGAACGCTTGCTTGCTCAAGATGATATTTACTTGGGTGAATACTCTGGTTGGTATTCAGTATCAGATGAGGAATTCTTTACAGAAAGCCAACTTGCAGAAGTATTCCGTGATGAAGCCGGAAATGTAACGGGAGGTATCGCTCCATCAGGACACGAGGTTGAATGGGTATCTGAAGAATCATACTTCCTTCGTCTCAGCAAATACCAAGACCGTCTAGTAGAATTTTTCAAAGCTCATCCTGAATTTATCACTCCAGATGGTCGTCTGAATGAAATGCTTCGCAACTTTATCGAGCCAGGTTTAGAGGATTTGGCAGTTTCTCGTACAACCTTTACATGGGGTGTTCCGGTACCATCAAATCCTAAACACGTTGTCTACGTTTGGATTGATGCTCTTCTTAACTATGCGACAGCTCTTGGTTACGGTCAAGACGAACATGGTAACTTTGACAAGTTCTGGAATGGAACAGTCTTCCACATGGTAGGAAAAGACATCCTTCGATTCCACTCAATCTACTGGCCAATCCTTCTTATGATGTTAGATATCAAATTGCCAGATCGTTTGATTGCCCATGGTTGGTTTGTTATGAAAGACGGCAAAATGTCTAAGTCTAAAGGGAATGTGGTCTATCCTGAAATGTTGGTAGAGCGCTATGGACTAGATCCGCTTCGTTACTACCTCATGCGTAGCCTTCCAGTTGGTTCAGACGGAACCTTTACTCCAGAAGACTACGTTGGCCGTATCAATTATGAATTGGCAAATGACCTCGGAAACCTCCTCAACCGTACGGTTTCTATGATTAACAAGTACTTTGATGGGCAAATCCCAGCATACGTAGAGGGAGTGACAGAATTTGACAGCGCTCTTGCCCAAGTAGCGACTGAATCAATTGCTGAATACCATACACACATGGAAGCAGTTGACTACCCACGTGCACTTGAAGCGGTCTGGACGCTTATCTCTCGTACTAATAAATACATTGACGAGACAGCTCCATGGGTCTTGGCTAAGGATGAAGCGCATCGTGATCAATTGGCAAGTGTTATGAGCCACTTGGCAGCCAGCCTTCGTATCGTTGCTCACTTGATTGAGCCATTTATGATGGAAACCAGTCGTGCAGTCTTGACTCAACTTGGCTTGAATGAAGTTTCTAGTCTTGAAAACTTGAACTTAGCTGACTTCCCTGCAGGTGTAACTGTAGTTGCCAAAGGAACACCAATCTTCCCACGTCTGGATATGGAAGAAGAAATCGCCTATATCAAGGAACAAATGGAAGGCAACAAACCAGCAGTCGAAAAAGAGTGGAACCCAGACGAAGTTGAACTCAAACTAAACAAGGAAGAAATCAAGTTTGAAGACTTTGACAAGGTCGAAATCCGTGTCGCAGAAGTCAAAGAAGTGTCTAAAGTAGAAGGCTCTGATAAGTTGCTCCAGTTCCGTCTAGATGCTGGTGATGGTGAAAATCGTCAAATTCTTTCAGGAATTGCAAAATACTATCCAAATGAACAAGAATTGGTCGGCAAGAAAGTTCAAATCGTTGCCAACCTCAAACCTCGTAAAATGATGAAGAAATATGTCAGCCAAGGGATGATCCTATCAGCTGAACATGATGGAAAATTAACCCTCCTTACAGTTGATCCAGCTGTACCAAACGGAAGTGTGATTGGGTAAAAATAAAACACTAAAGTCAGTTGGAAGACAAAGTCCTTAGACTACAAGTTTCTAAGGATTTTTCTATGTGTAGAGTTGTATATTAGTATAATAGATGTAAAAATGGTTGAGAAATGTTGCCTAAGTCTCACAAAGAAAATCAAGACTACAAATATAATCAAGTTGGTTTTTACGCGCTAGTTGAACTCATTTCGTAAGACCATTTTCTTGGTCGCAGGTACTTATTCCTCGGATAAAAGGTGTTCTAGTTTATCCCCTGTTACATATGTTGGTTAAAATTCCTCCCATCTAATGTTTCTGAGGTTTCAGTTTCATGCTCCAAACCATCAAGGACATTGAGGTCAATACCGTCTATCGTTGATTTAAGGGGGATTGAAACGATAAAATTCCTCATTTTACAACTTATGGTAAGGATTACAGACATCGTTTTCATGATAAGGAAATAATAGAGCAAATTTTTAATCAGGTCCTATCTATTGTATAGAGGAAAGATTTGATTGACCCGATAGAATGACTTCTAATGTAGAAGTATAATAGATTTTTTGGTATAATAAAAGTTATGGAAATCGAAAAAACCAACCGTATGAATGCGCTCTTTGAATTTTATGCGGCGCTTTTGACAGATAAGCAAATGAATTATATTGAGCTCTACTATGCTGATGATTACAGTCTCGCTGAGATTGCCGAAGAGTTTGGTGTCAGTCGTCAGGCTGTCTATGATAATATCAAGCGGACAGAAAAGATTCTGGAAGATTATGAGATGAAATTGCACATGTACTCGGACTACATTGTCCGCAGTCAGATTTTTGACCAGATCTTGAAGCGCTATCCCAAGGATGACTTTCTGAAAGAGCAGATAGAAATTTTAACAAGCATTGATAATAGAGAATAAGAGGAAGAAAAATGGCATTTGAAAGTTTAACAGAACGTTTACAGAACGTCTTTAAAAATCTACGTAAAAAAGGAAAAATCTCTGAATCTGATGTCCAAGAGGCAACCAAAGAAATTCGCTTGGCCTTGCTTGAGGCCGACGTTGCCTTGCCTGTTGTAAAGGACTTTATCAAGAAAGTTCGTGAGCGTGCAGTTGGGCATGAGGTCATTGATACCCTTAATCCTGCGCAACAAATTATTAAAATCGTTGATGAGGAACTGACAACCGTTTTAGGTTCTGATACGGCAGAGATTATCAAGTCTCCTAAGATTCCGACGATTATCATGATGGTCGGTTTGCAGGGGGCCGGTAAAACAACCTTTGCAGGTAAACTGGCCAACAAACTCAAGAAAGAAGAAAATGCTCGTCCTTTGATGATTGCGGCGGATATCTATCGTCCTGCGGCTATTGATCAGCTGAAGACACTGGGACAACAGATTGATGTGCCTGTTTTTGCTCTTGGGACAGAGGTTCCAGCTGTTGAGATTGTTCGTCAAGGTTTGGAACAAGCCCAAGCCAATCACAACGACTATGTCTTGATTGATACGGCAGGTCGTTTGCAGATTGATGAGCTTTTGATGAATGAACTTCGTGACGTAAAAGCATTGGCTCAACCAAACGAAATTCTTCTCGTTGTTGATGCTATGATTGGTCAAGAAGCGGCCAATGTTGCGCGTGAGTTTAATGCTCAGTTGGAAGTGACTGGGGTTATCCTTACCAAGATTGATGGGGATACTCGTGGTGGTGCGGCTCTATCTGTTCGCCACATTACTGGAAAACCAATCAAGTTCACTGGTACGGGTGAAAAGATTACGGACATTGAAACCTTTCACCCAGACCGTATGTCTAGCCGTATCCTTGGCATGGGGGATATGCTCACTTTGATTGAGAAAGCTTCTCAGGAATACGATGAGCAAAAAGCCCTTGAAATGGCTGAGAAAATGCGTGAAAACACCTTTGATTTCAATGATTTCATCGATCAATTGGATCAGGTGCAAAACATGGGGCCGATGGAAGACTTGCTCAAGATGATTCCAGGGATGGCTAACAATCCAGCCCTTCAAAACATGAAAGTGGATGAGCGCCAGATTGCTCGCAAACGTGCTATTGTGTCTTCCATGACACCTGAAGAACGTGAAAATCCAGATTTGTTAAATCCAAGCCGTCGCCGTCGTATAGCTGCTGGTTCTGGAAATACCTTTGTTGAAGTTAATAAATTCATCAAAGACTTTAATCAGGCCAAACAGCTCATGCAGGGTGTCATGTCTGGGGATATGAACAAGATGATGAAGCAGATGGGAATCAATCCAAACAACCTTCCTAAAAATATGCCAAATATGGGAGGAATGGATATGTCTGCCCTTGAAGGAATGATGGGACAAGGCGGTATGCCTGACCTGTCAGCTCTCGGAGGAGCAGGAATGCCAGATATGAGCCAGATGTTTGGTGGCGGACTAAAAGGTAAAATCGGTGAATTTGCTATGAAACAGTCAATGAAACGCATGGCGAATAAAATGAAAAAAGCTAAGAAGAAACGCAAATAAAAAAGGAAAGCAGAAGTGCTTTCCTTTTTGATATAACATATGTGCTTTCTATGATTAGGCAATTTTCTTAATCGAAAAATTGACTAAATAGAAAGAGAGATTTCAAATCCTTGCGTCCATTCGGATTTTACTGTGATTTCGATTTTTAAAGCATCTGCTAATTGTTTGACTAGATAGAGCCCCATACCTGTTGATTTTTTCCTTGTATCACCTGAATCACCTGTAAAGCCTTTTTCAAAGATATGAGGGAGGTCACAAGCTTTAACTCCGCAACCATTATCCCTAATAATCAGACTTGTGCGCCCCTTATCTTTTGACATAGAAATACTGAGTTCGGGCTTGTCAGAGCTATATTTAAGGGCGTTGGCGAGGATTTGAGAGAGGATAAATTCAAAACTGCGTTGATCGGTGTAGCAGATTCCTTGTATGTTCTCTAGCTGAATCGTAAATTTCTTTTCTTTGAGCAAGGGATCAAAGTTTTCCAAAAGATCTTGGATACACTCTTGGAGGTCAAGGTCTTCAAATAGAAAATCATTTTTTTCACTTTTCACCCTGTAATAGAATAGTATCTGTGATACATTTCCTTGGATTTGATTTTTCACATAGTCCAACTTAAAAGTTGTATCCTTTGGCAACTGGTCACTTTGATTGTCCAAAAGGAGGGAAAGAAGCGATAGAGGGAGTTTGATTTCATGAGCCCATTTTTCAACATAGTCCTCGTATTCGGCTAGTAATGAGTTGAGCTTTCCTATTTCCGCTTGCCTTTGGTAAAGCGCATTTGCGATTTCTTCGATGCTTTCTTTCTCTGAGGCACTTGATAAACGCAATAATTCCAGCTCAGTATCGACCTTGGGATTGGCTATGAAGGCTTTATAGGCAGCGGATTTTTTTCTTTCTTTTCTTATCAGTAGGAATGATAGGATGAAAAAGAGCAGGACAGTAGCTAAAAGATAGAGAATGATGAGGGCTTGAAACTTTCTCACGTCTGAAAGCCAAAGCAGGACAGCTGTGAATAGATCAAATGCTAAGAGAACAAGTAACCAAGGCAGATAGGTAGCCAAATATTTAGGATTCTGTTTCATATTCCCTTTCCTCTTCCAATTTGTAACCGATACCTCTGACGGACTTGACTTAAAGTGCAATACCAGCCTGTTTCATCACCTTTTTGAGTCTTGCAATATTTACTTGAAGGGCATTTTCATCGATGAACTCAGTTGTATTCCACAGTTTCATGCTTAGTTCTTCTTTTGTGACGACAGAATCAGTTGCCACTAATAAAGTTTCTAACAATTTCCCTTGATTTTGGGGGAGTAAAATCGAGTGTCCATTGATATAAAGGGTATAGGTCTGTCTATCAAGCAGAAAATTATCTTTTTCAAGTAGATTTTGTCTGCCTTCATAGCGTTTCAAGATATTTTCTATACGTGCCAAAAATCTTTCTTTCTTGAAAGGCTTTGTTAGATACTCATCTGCCCCTAATTTCAGGGCGTAGATTTCATCTTTTAATTGTTCACGGGAAGTGAGAACCAATATAGGGACAGAGCGTTTTGACTTGAGATTTTTACAAATTTGAAAACCTGTTTCTCCTGGCAAATTCAAATCCAGTATGATTAGATCTGTATCGTATTGCAGCACTTGCTGGCTTGTATCTTTGAAGTCAGTCAACTTATCAACTTGATAACCCGCTTTCTCTAACAAGATGACAATTTCATCTCGAATCAAGGCTTCATCTTCAATAACCAGAATATGCTTCATATCGGTTCCTCCTTTTCCTATTTTATTCTACCTTATTCATCTCTTTTGGGTTCCATTAATGACAATAAGTACTTGTTGCTATTTTTCTTTACAATTCTGATATAGATGACTTCAAAGCCAGCTAATAGCAGTACGATCAGCATGGCTGTGATAAATCTCTGCCCCATAACCATTCTTGCGCTAGTGGGCACTATTCCTGTGAGGAGGGAGCTCACTCCGAAGCTACTACTGATAAGTGCAAGGGCTATTGGTAGACCGAAATACCAGTTGACTTGCTTTTCTGACGATTTACAAAGAGTTTCGTAGTTGGCACCAAGATGGATTAAGGTCTGGTATCGTCTATAGGATTGTCTTTGTCCCATCAAAAACTGAACGCCGATAATTGTATTTGCGACAACAAGGAAGATGATAGACAGATAGATGGTGACATAGCTGGCAGAGATAATGTAAAACAATTGTCTTCCCATATTTTGTATATAGCTTTCATAGCCAAGAGAGGTTTGATTTAGCTTTTCATTGGTATCTGAGATAGCTCTCATCAAGCCTTTTTCCTTGACTAGCTCAGGAGCCAAGATACCGCTAACATAGTTCGAATAGCGACCGTCTGTATAGCTCATAAAAATCTCATCTGGAACTATGAGAGCGACAGAGAGGGTTATCTCATGATCCGTTACGATTGGCAAAGACTCCACCTCGCCAATCAATTTTACATCATTTCCCATGACTTTGATTTGAGGCTTTGTCTTTAGGACAGAGTTGACGAGACTTTCATCTGGCAGAAAATTTTTCCCCATATACAAATATGCTTCCTTATTAGTTAGTTCTAGAGGAGGAAGATTGGCAGCCTTTTTAAGTTCATTGTATTCGGAAACTGGTATGAGGTGGGAATTAGTAGACTGTTTAAATTTATGGAGCAAAATTTCCTTGTTCTTGTTGTCTTTTTGATTTTTCAACTCCTTGATGACCTCTTCAAAGGACACGGATTCGTGTTCTTTAGTTTGGCCTACTTTAATTTGCAGAATCTTTGAAAACTGTGATACTAGTCCGGCAGCTTCAAGCTCTTTTTTAACTGCATTTACATCAAGATTTTCATCTGTTTCCTGCTTGCTATCTCTAAATGTATAATCCAATACGTGGGTTTGATTGCCTGGATTGCCGCTTGTAATGGCCACACCTGCTCCAAAGAGGCACAAGGCAGAGAAAATTAAGAGGGAGCAGACAGCCAGTATAGTTGAGCGTTGGATAACTAATTCCTGAATCTGTCTAAAATTATAGGCATGAAGTTTTCGATTGTTTCCAAGCTTGACCAAAAAGTCTATAAATAAACGCATACCAAAGAAGAGTAGGATAGTTCCCAGAGTTCCTAAGAGAACGGTGATGCCCATTGTTATGACATTTTCCCAAGCTCGTCCACTCATACCCATGTAATAGGCTGTTCCTAGAAGCAAAATTCCGAGGACAGAAGCAAGAAGGTACACCCCCTTGGGGAGTAGTTTCTTCATCCCAGAAGGAGAATAGGCGAGCAGGTTTCCGATTTCCATATTGGCAGTCTTTGCACTTAAAAGGACAAAAACAGCTAATTTTACGGCTAGGAAGCCGATGACTGTATAGAGTAGAGCTGTGGTAGATAGAGAAAATTGATGTTCAATAATCCCTAGTCCCACAATTTTAGCGGTTATTAGGCTAATCAATTCTGAAATTAAGATGGAAATAGGAAGGCCTATTCCAAGGGCAAGGACACTGTTTCTCAAATCCTCGAGCAGAAGTAGCAAGAACAGTTTGCTTCTTTGCATTCCCAGTGTGAGATAGACACCAAATTCATGTTTTCTCCTTTCCATCTGCATACTGCTTGAGAAGTAGACTAGAAAAAAGAGAATAAAGAGCGTTGCTACATAAAGAATGGGAATCATGCTAAAGAGTTTATTTACAGCGTCACTTTCTATTTGTTTTAGAAAGTGCATCACATCTTGATGAGTCAAAGAAAGGATGATGTAAAAGGAGATAATAGACAGAACCATAGAACTGAAATACAAGCCATTATTCTTTCGATCTCTCTTGCTATTTCTTGAGACTAATTTAGAAAACATTACCATCACCTCCAGCTAGTGCTGCCATGACCTTTAGTATTCTGTGGTAGAAGTCTTCTTGACTTTCTCTTGGATAATCGCGACGGATTTCATGGAATAGTTTTCCATCTTGGATAAACAAGATGCGGTTGCAAAAGCTGGCTGCGACGGAATCGTGGGTCACCATGAGAATGGTGGTTTCTTCCACTTGATTCATTTCGGATAATTTTTGCATCAAAATGGTCGCATTTTTTGAATCCAAAGCCCCTGTGGGCTCGTCTGCAAATACAATCTTAGGGTCTAAAATTAAGGCGCGCGCAGCAGCTACCCTTTGCCGTTGACCACCTGATAATTGAGAAGGGAACTTATCCAGAAGTTCAGAAATATCCAGATATTGGGAAAGTAATTCTAATCGAACCTTGCTTTCGTTGGCATCGACCTTGTGCAAAGACAAGGGAAGTAAAATATTTTCTTTGGCTGTAAGATTGTCCAAGAGCTCAAAATTCTGGAAGAGATAGCCAATTTCCTTGCCTCTATAATCTGCTAATTGGCTCCCTTTTAGCTGACCTAAATCCTTTTCTTGCATTTGAATGGAACCGTCAGTTGGCTTGATGATTGTGGCGAGACAGTTAAGAAGGGTTGTTTTCCCAGAACCGCTACTCCCCATAATTCCTAAGAACTCGCCTTTGACAACTTGAAAAGATATGCTATCCAAGGCTTTGGTAATATTGGGCTCTTTCCCATAATGCTTTTTTAATGATTCTACTCGTAAAATTGTGTCCATGTGAAACACCTCCATTTTTTGTTACTTTCATTATAATATGAATCAGAGTAGAATAACACTTACGGATGATGTAAGAAATCTTTATCGCTGACTTTTATAATCAGGTTATTGGAACTATACTTACTATATTATAGCATGCTTTCAGGGATTTAAAAAGAGGAGTAGAGGTTGAGAAATTTTCCTAATATTGAAATCATAAAAAATAATACCACTGAAGTTCATGCTCCAGCGGTATTATTTTTTATTTTATAGGAAACTCTACTCCCACTCAACTGTTGCAGGTGGTTTACTTGTAATATCGTAGACGATACGGTTAACATGGTCCACTTCGTTTACGATACGTACTGAGATTTTTTGAAGGACTTCCCATGGAATCTTAGCAAAATCAGCAGTCATACCATCGATAGAGGTGATAGCACGGATTGCAATCGTGTAGTCATATGTACGACCGTCACCCATAACACCAACTGAACGAACGCCTGTATTAACAGTGAAGTATTGCCAGATATCGCGGTCAAGACCTGCTTTAGCAATTTCCTCACGAAGAATAGCGTCTGACTCACGAACTGTTTCTAGCTTTTCTTCAGTGATTTCACCCATAACACGGATAGCAAGTCCTGGTCCTGGGAATGGTTGGCGCCATACGATATGGTCTGGCATACCAAGTTCTGTACCAAGGGCACGAACTTCGTCTTTATAGAGAGTGTTGAGTGGTTCAATCAATTCAAATTGCATGTCTTCTGGAAGACCACCCACGTTGTGGTGTGACTTGATAGTTTGAGCTGTATCCGTACCAGACTCGATAACATCTGTATATAAAGTACCTTGAGCAAGGAATTTCACATCTTTGAGCTTGCTTGCTTCGTCATCAAATACATACACAAACTCGTTACCGATGATTTTACGTTTTTGTTCAGGGTCAGAAACGCCAGCAAGTTTATCAAGGAAACGTTTAGCTGCGTCTGCTTTGACGATATTCAAACCAAACTTACCACCAAGCATGTCCATAACTTGGTCCGCTTCTCCTTTACGAAGGAGACCGTGATCCACGAAGATACAGATCAATTGATCACCAATAGCCTTTTGAAGAAGAACCCCAACGACAGATGAGTCAACCCCACCTGAAAGGCCAAGAAGGACACGTTTATCACCGACGGTTTCACGGATTTTTTGGATCTGCATATCGATGAAGTTATCCATTGTCCAGTCGCCTTTAGCTTTACAGATGTTAAGGGCAAAGTTACGAAGGATATCATTTCCGTATACAGAATGACGAACTTCTGGGTGGAATTGAATACCGTAAATGTGTTTATCTGGATTTTCGATGGCTGCGTATGGGCAGTCAGCTGATGTACCTGTACGAACAAAGTCAGAAGGAATCTCAGTAACCGCATCACCATGGCTCATCAGAACAGTCTGTTCATCAGGTGTTGATTCAAAAAGAGCTGAAGGTGTGTGAGTAAGAGTTGATTGACCGTATTCACGATTCCCAGCGTCACCTGCAGGAACAACTTTTCCTCCAAGTTTATGGGTTAATAATTGCATACCGTAACAGATTCCCAAAATAGGAATTCCGAGTTCGAAGATTTCTGGGTCAATATCGAATGAACCATCTTCGTATACAGAGTTTGGACCACCTGAAAGGATAATTCCTACAGGGTTGATTTCACGAACTTCAGCAGCTGAAATTTTATGGCTCTTTAGTTCTGAAAAAACGCCAATCTCACGGATACGGCGTGAAATCAGCTGGTTGTATTGGCTACCATAGTCCAATACGATGATTTTTTCTACATCTTGCAAATCAGTTGAAATGTTGCTCATCTTTTTCCTTTCTCAAAAGAAATATCTTTTTTCAATATTCTATCACAAATAAGGGCGAATTACCAACTAAACAAGGAGAAGTTTGACTTTTTCTTGTTTATTAGGGTACAATAGAGAAAAGATAGAAATGAAGTGAAAAATATGCTACCTGCTTATATGAAAATCCATGATCAGATTAAAAAGGATATTGACGATCACCGTTGGGCTATTGGGGAGAGGCTTCCTAGTGAACGAGATTTAGCAGAGCAGTTTGAGGTCAGTCGCATGACCCTCCGCCAAGCTGTATCTCTATTAGTTGAAGAAGGTATCTTAGAGCGCCGCGTAGGAAGTGGCACCTTTGTTTCTAGTACTCGGGTACAAGAAAAGATGCGAGGAACAACAAGTTTTACTGAAATTGTTAAGTCCCAAGGTAAAGTACCCTCTAGCCAGCTCATTTCCTACAGAAAAACCATTCCCAATGAGCAGGAAGTTGCAAAGTTAGGAATTTCTCCAACGGAGAATATTATCCGAATGGAACGGGTCCGCTATGCCGACCAAGTTCCTCTAGTTTATGAAGTTGCTTCTATTCCTGAAAAATTCATTAAGGACTTTAAAAAAGAAGAAATCACCAGTCATTTCTTCCAAACATTGCAAAAACATGGCTACCGTATTGGCAAATCACAGCAGACTATCTATGCTCGCCTTGCTAAGGAAAAAATTGCCCACTATTTGGAAGTTGAAAAAGGACATGCTATTCTTGGTCTGATTCAGATTTCTTACCTAGAAGATGGTACTGCATTTGAATACGTAAAAAGTCAGTATGTAGGCGAACGCTTTGAATTTTATCTTGAGAATAACTAGTCTAGAAAGGCTAGTTTTTTGCTTTCTTAAAAGATTAGAATTGTCAAAACAATCTGTCTAGGCTTGATTTTATCACTTATTTACTATAAAATGAGAAGGAAAAACGTCAAACTTTTATATTGCAAATAGGAGAAAACATGACAAAAACATTAAAACGTCCTGAGGTTTTATCACCTGCAGGGACTTTAGAGAAGCTAAAGGTAGCTGTTCAATATGGAGCAGATGCTGTCTTTATCGGTGGTCAGGCCTATGGTCTTCGTAGCCGTGCCGGAAACTTTACTTTCGAACAGATGGAAGAAGGTGTCCAGTTTGCTGCCAAGTACGGTGCTAAGGTTTATGTGGCTGCCAACATGGTTATGCACGAAGGAAATGAAGCTGGTGCTGGTGAGTGGTTCCGTAAACTGCGTGATATCGGGATTGCAGCAGTTATCGTATCTGACCCAGCCTTGATCATGATTGCAGCGACTGAAGCACCAGGTCTTGAAATCCACCTCTCTACCCAAGCAAGTGCAACTAACTATGAAACCCTTGAGTTCTGGAAAGAACTGGGCTTGACTCGTGTCGTTTTGGCGCGTGAGGTTTCGATGGAAGAATTAGCTGAAATCCGCAAACGTACAGATGTTGAGATTGAAGCCTTTGTCCACGGAGCCATGTGTATTTCTTACTCTGGTCGTTGTACTCTTTCAAACCACATGAGTATGCGTGATGCTAACCGTGGTGGTTGCTCTCAGTCTTGCCGTTGGAAGTACGACCTTTACGATATGCCATTTGGTCAAGAACGCAAGAGTTTGAAAGGTGAAATTCCTGAAGAATTTTCAATGTCAGCCGTTGACATGTCTATGATTGACCATATCCCAGATATGATTGAAAATGGTGTGGACAGTCTAAAAATCGAAGGACGCATGAAGTCTATTCACTATGTTTCAACAGTAACTAACTGTTATAAGGCGGCTGTTGATGCTTATCTAGAAAGTCCAGAAAAATTCGAAGATATCAAGCAAGACTTGATTGATGAGATGTGGAAGGTTGCCCAACGTGAATTGGCAACAGGTTTCTACTACGGCACACCATCTGAAAATGAGCAGTTGTTTGGTGCCCGTCGTAAAATTCCTGAGTATAAGTTTGTCGCTGAAGTGGTTTCTTATGATGATGCGACACAAACAGCGACCATTCGTCAACGGAACGTTATTAACGAAGGCGACCAAGTTGAGTTTTATGGCCCAGGTTTCCGTCATTTTGAAACGTATATCGAAGATTTACATGATGCCAAAGGCAATAAAATTGACCGCGCTCCAAATCCAATGGAACTCTTGACTATCAAGGTTCCACAAGCTGTTCAAGCTGGAGACATGGTTCGAGCTCTTAAAGAAGGTCTCATCAATCTTTATAAGGAAGATGGAACCAGCGTCACAGTGCGTGCTTAATAAACATGTAGGAGAGGAAAGCTTTCTAGTTGATTTCCCTTTAATCCTACTTACTAAAAGAACATTAGGTTAAAAAAATATATTAATTTCCATCCGAGATTTCATCTCGGATTTTTTCATTATTTTTCAGAAAGATCTAGATAATGGACGGATTTATTACAAGTTTTTTCCAAAGTTTTCTATATAATAAGCTAAAAAATAGTAAAATTGTAAATAATTTTCATTAAACGCTTTCAACGTAAGTAAAAAGTTGACAAATCCAATTTTTAGGACTAAACTAAGTAAGTAAATTTTAATTAAAAGGAGAATTCGTCATGAATTTAACATTTTTCGGTCTATGTCTTGCCTGTATGGGTGTATCTCTTGGTGAAGGTATGTTGATGAACGGTTTGTTGAAATCAGTTGCTCGCCAACCAGATATCATCTCAGAACTACGTAGTTTGATGATCCTAGGGGTTGCCTTTATTGAAGGTACTTTCTTCGTTACTCTTGTCTTTTCATTTATCATCAAATAAAAGAAGTATAAATTGAAAAAGGGAGGATTTTAGATGGAAGAAAGTATTAATCCAACCATCAATATTGGTCCTGTTACCTTTAATTTAACCATAGTAGTTTTGACTTTGTTGACTGTAGCACTTATTTTTGGCTTTATTTATTGGGCAACTCGAAATATGACTTTGAGACCCACAGGAAAACAAAATGTATTAGAGTATTTATTTGATTTTGTTGTTGGATTTACAAAATCAAACCTTGGTCCAATGATAAAGGATTATTCTCTCTTTTATTTCTGTTTATTCCTATTTATGGCCATTGCAAATAATATTGGCTTAATGGCTAGAATTCAGACTACAGATGGTGTAAATCTTTGGACCTCACCAACAGCAAATTTGTCATTTGACTTGGTCTTGTCTTTTACAATTATCTTAATGACACACGTAGAAGGAATTCGTCGTCGTGGAATCAAAAAGTATTTAAAAGCATTTGTAACACCAGGTTTTATGACACCAATGAATCTCTTGGAAGAAGTTACCAATCTCCTTTCACTTGCATTGCGGGTCTTTGGTAATATCTTTGCAGGGGAAGTGATGGCAAGTATGTTAGTCCTACTTTCTCATCAGGCCTTCTATTGGTATCCTATTGCTTTTGGAACAAATCTAATCTGGACTGCATTTTCTGTTTTTATTTCTTGTGTACAAGCATATGTATTTACATTGTTATCTTCAATGTACCTAGGAAATAAAATTAATGAAGAAGAATAGAAAGGAGTAGTTTATGAATGTAACAGTAGGTGAATTACTTGGTGACTTTATACTAATCGCTGGTTCCTTTATTCTCTTGCTAGTCTTGGTTAAGAAATACGCTTGGTCAAATTTGGCTAGCATTTTCGAACAAAGAGCAGAAAAAATTGCAGCAGATATTGACGGAGCTGAACAAGCACGTCAAAAAGCAGAAGTATTGGCTCAGAAACGCGAAGATGAATTGGCTGGTAGCCGTAAAGAAGCTAAGACAATCATTGAGAATGCGAAAGAAACAGCTGAGAAAAGCAAAGCTAGTATTTTAGCAGATGCTAAGCTAGAAGCAGGACGCTTGAAAGAAAAAGCGAACCAAGAAATTGCTCAAAATAAAGCTGAAGCTTTACAAAGCGTTAAGGGTGAGGTAGCAGATTTGACAATCAGCTTGGCTGGTAAAATCATCTCACAAAACCTTGACGGTCATGCCCATAAAGAACTCATTGATCAGTATATCGATCAGTTAGGAGAAGCTTAATGGACAAGAAAACAGTAAAGGTAATTGAAAAATACAGCATGCCTTTTGTCCAATTGGTACTTGAAAAAGGAGAAGAAGACCGTATCTTTTCAGACTTAGCTCAAATCAAGCAAGTTGCTGAAGAAACAGGCTTACCTTCTTTTTTAAAAAAAGTGGCAGTAGACGAGTCTGACAAGGAAAAAACGATTGTGTTCTTCCAAGATTCAGTGTCACTTTTATTGCAAAACTTTATTCAGGTTCTTATCTACAATCACAGAGCAAATCTTTTTTATGATATTCTTGTAGATTGCTTGAACCGACTTGAAAAAGAAACAAATCGATTTGAAGTGACGATTACGTCAGCTCATCCTTTAACTGATGAACAGAAGAGTCGCTTGCTCCCTTTGATTGAGAAAAAAATGTCTCTGAAAGTAAGGAGTGTAAAAGAACAAATCGATGAAAGTCTTATTGGTGGTTTTGTCATTTTTGCCAATCACAAGACAATTGATGTGAGTATTAAACAACAACTTAAAGTTGTTAAAGAAAATTTGAAATAGAAAGTGGTGTTCTTTTGGCAATTAACGCACAAGAAATCAGCGCTTTAATTAAGCAACAAATTGAAAATTTCAAACCCAATTTTGATGTGACTGAAACAGGTGTTGTAACCTATATCGGGGACGGTATCGCGCGTGCTCACGGCCTTGAAAATGCCATGAGTGGAGAGTTGTTGATTTTTGAAAACGGCTCTTATGGGATGGCTCAAAACTTGGAGTCAACAGACGTTGGTATTATCATCCTAGGTGACTTTACAGACATCCGTGAAGGCGATACAATCCGCCGTACAGGTAAAATCATGGAAGTCCCAGTAGGTGAAAGTCTGATTGGTCGTGTTGTGGACCCACTTGGTCGTCCAGTTGACGGTCTTGGAGAAATCCACACTGATAAAACTCGTCCAGTAGAAGCGCCAGCTCCTGGTGTTATGCAACGTAAGTCTGTATCAGAACCATTGCAAACTGGTTTGAAAGCTATTGACGCCCTTGTACCGATTGGTCGTGGTCAACGTGAGTTGATTATCGGTGACCGTCAGACAGGGAAAACAACAATTGCGATTGATACAATCTTGAACCAAAAGGGTCAAGATATGATCTGTATCTACGTAGCGATCGGACAGAAAGAATCAACAGTTCGTACGCAAGTAGAAACACTACGTCAGTACGGTGCCTTGGACTACACAATCGTTGTGACAGCCTCTGCTTCACAACCATCTCCATTGCTCTTCCTAGCTCCTTATGCTGGGGTTGCCATGGCGGAAGAATTTATGTACCAAGGTAAGCATGTTTTGATCGTTTATGATGATCTTTCAAAACAAGCGGTAGCTTATCGTGAACTGTCTCTTTTGCTTCGTCGTCCTCCAGGTCGTGAAGCCTTCCCAGGGGATGTTTTCTACCTTCACAGCCGTTTGCTTGAGCGCTCAGCTAAAGTTTCTGATGAACTTGGTGGTGGATCTATTACAGCCCTACCGTTTATCGAGACACAAGCAGGAGATATCTCTGCCTATATCGCAACCAACGTGATTTCAATCACTGATGGACAAATCTTCCTTGGTGATGGTCTCTTCAATGCGGGTATTCGTCCAGCCATTGACGCGGGTTCATCTGTATCTCGTGTAGGTGGTTCTGCACAAATTAAAGCCATGAAAAAGGTTGCTGGTACACTTCGTATCGACCTTGCTTCATACCGTGAGTTGGAAGCCTTCACTAAGTTTGGTTCTGACTTGGACGCAGCAACACAGGCTAAGTTGAACCGTGGACGTCGTACAGTTGAAGTCTTGAAACAACCTGTTCACAAACCATTACCTGTTGAGAAACAAGTAACCATTCTCTATGCTTTGACACATGGTTTCTTGGATACTGTTCCAGTAGATGAAATTGTTCGTTTTGAGGAAGAGTTCCATGCCTTCTTTGATGCTCAACATCCAGAGATTTTGGAAACCATTCGTGATACAAAAGACTTGCCAGAAGAAGCAGTCTTGGATGCTGCGATTACAGAGTTTCTCAATCAAACCAGCTTCCAATAAGAATAGAGGTGTCAGATGGCAGTATCTCTAAATGATATTAAAACAAAAATCGCCTCAACAAAAAATACGAGTCAAATCACTAATGCCATGCAGATGGTATCAGCTGCTAAGCTAGGTCGTTCTGAAGAAGCTGCTCGCAACTTCCAAGTTTATGCTCAGAAAGTTCGTAAACTTTTAACGGATATTCTTCATGGTAATGGAGCTGGCAGTTCAACCAATCCGATGTTGATTAGTCGTCCAGTTAAGAAGACAGGCTATATCGTCATTACTTCAGACCGAGGTTTGGTTGGAGGTTATAATTCCTCTATTCTGAAAGCTGTTATGGAGTTGAAAGAAGAATACCATCCAGATGGTAAAGGCTTTGAAATGATCTGTATTGGTGGAATGGGAGCTGATTTCTTTAAAGCTCGTGGTATTCAACCACTTTATGAATTACGTGGCTTGGCAGACCAACCTAGCTTTGATGAAGTTCGTAAGATTATTTCAAAAACTGTTGAAATGTACCAAAATGAACTTTTTGATGAACTCTATGTCTGCTACAACCACCATGTCAATACGCTAACTAGTCAAATGCGTGTGGAGCAAATGCTTCCAATTGTTGACTTGGATCCAAATGAAGCAGATGACAGTTACAGCTTGACCTTTGAATTGGAAACTAGCCGAGAAGAAATTTTGGAGCAGTTGTTGCCTCAGTTTGCAGAAAGTATGATTTACGGGGCTATTATCGATGCTAAGACAGCTGAAAATGCTGCGGGTATGACCGCCATGCAAACAGCGACAGATAATGCTAAGAAAGTCATTAATGATTTGACAATTCAGTATAACCGTGCCAGACAGGCGGCGATTACACAAGAAATTACAGAAATCGTAGCAGGAGCTAGTGCCTTAGAATAGGCACTAGTCTAGCTCGTATGAAAATGAACTTAGGACCTAGTTAAGCTAGGGACCGACAGTATCTTATATAGAATAGGAGAAGGAGATGAGTTCAGGTAAAATTGCTCAGGTTATCGGTCCCGTTGTAGACGTCTTGTTTGCAGCAGGGGAAAAACTTCCTGAGATTAACAATGCACTTGTCGTCTACAAAAATGACGAAAGAAAAACAAAAATCGTCCTTGAAGTAGCCTTGGAGTTGGGGGATGGTATGGTTCGTACTATCGCCATGGAATCAACAGATGGTTTGACTCGTGGAATGGAAGTATTGGACACAGGTCGTCCAATCTCTGTACCAGTAGGTAAAGAAACTTTGGGACGTGTCTTCAACGTTTTGGGAGATACCATTGACTTGGAAGCTCCTTTTACAGAAGATGCAGAGCGTCAGCCAATTCATAAAAAAGCTCCAACTTTTGATGAGTTGTCTACCTCTTCTGAAATCCTTGAAACAGGGATTAAGGTTATCGACCTTCTTGCCCCTTACCTTAAAGGTGGTAAAGTTGGACTTTTCGGTGGTGCCGGAGTTGGTAAAACTGTCTTGATTCAAGAATTGATTCACAACATTGCCCAAGAACACGGTGGTATTTCAGTATTTACTGGTGTTGGGGAACGTACTCGTGAGGGGAATGACCTTTACTGGGAAATGAAAGAATCAGGTGTTATCGAGAAAACAGCCATGGTATTTGGTCAGATGAATGAGCCACCAGGAGCACGTATGCGTGTTGCCCTTACTGGTTTGACAATCGCTGAATACTTCCGTGATGTAGAAGGACAAGACGTGCTTCTCTTTATCGATAATATCTTCCGTTTCACTCAGGCTGGTTCAGAAGTATCTGCCCTTTTGGGTCGTATGCCATCAGCCGTTGGTTACCAACCAACACTTGCTACGGAAATGGGTCAATTGCAAGAACGTATTACATCAACCAAGAAGGGTTCTGTAACTTCTATCCAAGCTATCTATGTGCCAGCGGATGACTATACTGACCCAGCGCCAGCAACAGCCTTTGCTCACTTGGATTCAACAACTAACTTGGAACGTAAGTTGGTACAATTGGGTATCTATCCAGCCGTTGACCCACTTGCTTCAAGCTCACGTGCCTTGGCACCTGAAATTGTTGGAGAAGAGCACTATGCAGTTGCTGCTGAAGTAAAACGCGTTCTTCAACGTTACCATGAATTGCAAGATATCATTGCTATCCTTGGTATGGATGAGCTTTCTGATGAAGAAAAGACCTTGGTTGCTCGTGCCCGTCGTATCCAGTTCTTCTTGTCACAAAACTTCAACGTTGCGGAACAATTTACTGGTCAGCCAGGTTCTTATGTTCCAGTTGCTGAAACTGTTCGTGGCTTTAAGGAAATACTTGATGGTAAACACGACCACTTGCCAGAAGATGCCTTCCGTGGTGTAGGTTCTATCGAAGATGTGATTGCAAAAGCTGAAAAAATGGGATTTTAAGAGGTGATCTATGGCTCAGTTAACTGTCCAGATCGTGACACCAGATGGTCTCGTCTATGATCACCATGCCAGCTTTGTATCAGTTCGAACTCTGGATGGTGAGATGGGAATCTTGCCACGACATGAAAATATGATTGCAGTTTTAGCAGTTGATGAGGTTAAGGTTAAACGTGTAGATGATGAAAATCACGTGAACTGGATTGCAGTGAACGGAGGCGTTATCGAAGTTGCCAATGGCGTTGTCACAATTGTTGCTGACTCTGCAGAACGTGCTCGTGATATCGACGTTAGTCGTGCAGAACGTGCCAAACTTCGAGCAGAGCGTGAAATTGAAGAAGCACACGACAAACACTTGATTGACCAAGAACGTCGTGCGAAGATTGCACTGCAACGTGCCATTAACCGTATCAATGTCGGAAAAAGACTATAAGAAAAAATGAACTTGAGTTACCAAGTTCATTTTTTATGTTTTCTTAGGGAGCAAAACTGATGCAAAATTAGAATTGTCTAGAGATATAAAAGATAATTAAAAGATTGCATAGTTCAATTTGCGTAGCAGAAATCATACAAATAAAATTGATTATAGTAAAATAGAATTAGAATTATTAAGAAAGTTGGTTCTTTATTGGAAACGATAGTATTTTCAATCTCTGTTTTTCTAGCAGGGATCTTGTCCTTCTTTTCCCCTTGCATTTTCCCTCTGTTACCTGTCTATACTGGTATCTTATTGGATGATCAGGATAGTGCAAAAAGTTTTTCATTATTTGGGAAAAAAGTTGCCTGGTCAGGTTTGATTCGAACACTTTGCTTTATTGCAGGTATCTCTCTCATTTTCTTTATCTTAGGATTTGGTGCTGGTTACTTTGGTAATATTCTCTATGCAAATTGGTTTCGATATGTCATGGGAACAATTATTATCATTTTGGGCCTTCACCAGATGGAAATTTTTCATTTTAAGAAATTAGAGGTTCAAAAAAGCTTTACCTTTAAAAAATCAGATTCTAATCGTTATTGGTCAGCTTTTTTACTTGGTATTACCTTTAGCTTTGGTTGGACGCCTTGTATTGGGCCGGTTTTAAGTTCTGTCTTAGCACTTGCGGCTTCTGGAGGTAATGGCGCTTGGCAAGGAGCTATCTATACTCTTATTTACACTCTGGGAATGGCCATTCCCTTCTTGGTCTTGGCTCTAGCTTCAGGCGTAGTGATGCCTTATTTTAGTAAACTCAAGCGCCATATGATGCTACTGAAGAAAATTGGTGGTTTACTCATTATTTTAATGGGAATTTTGTTACTATTAGGACAAGTAAATGTTCTAGCTGGTATTTTTGAATAAAGGAGAAAAAGATGAAAAAAGTAATGTTTGCTGGCTTAAGCCTCTTGTCACTAGTTGTATTGATGGCCTGTGGCGAGGAAGAGACTAAAAAGACTCAAGCACCAGAACAATCCCCAAAACAACAGCAACAAACGCCTGTACAACAAATTGCTGTTGGAAAAGAGGCTCCAGACTTCACCTTGCAATCTATGGATGGTAAAGAAGTTAAGTTATCTGATTATAAGGGGAAAAAAGTCTACTTGAAGTTTTGGGCTTCATGGTGTGGTCCATGTAAGAAAAGTATGCCTGAGTTGATGGAATTAGCTGCGAAACAAGATCGTGATTTCGAAATTCTTAGTGTCATTGCACCAGGAATTCAAGGTGAAAAAACTGTCGAGCAATTTCCACAATGGTTCCAAGATCAAGGATATAAAGATATCCCAGTACTTTATGACACAAAAGGAACCACCTTCCAAGCTTATCAAATTCGAAGCATTCCTACAGAATACCTGATTGATAGTCAAGGAAAGATTGGAAAGATTCAATTTGGTGTCATCAGCAACGAGGATGCAGAAGCAGCCTTTAAAGAAATGAACTAGAATCAAGATTTTAAAATAGTATTTATACAATCAATCCCCTAGATTTTAGATAGTATTAATCTAAGATTTAGGGGATTTTTGCTATCAATAAATTAAGTTTAAAAAAGAAGGGAGTTCTGTATTATACAGATTCCCCTTCTTTTTCTTTAAACATAATATTTATTTTTTAGCTTTAAGAAGTTTATTATATCATAGCTTCTCGTTGATAAAGCGGATAAACTGATTCCACCAAACTTTTAAGAAGAAGGCTTTTTCTACTTTCTTTTCTGCTACCATTTCAAAACTAGGACGTTCTGTGGTGATGTAACCTTGACCAATCAAGTCTGAGTCTTCATAAGTCAAATGTCCAACCACTGTTCCGGCTTCAAGTGGTGCTGGAATTGCCTTAGAATCAGGTGTGAATTGAACAGATTGAGAAGATTGATTCCCAATACGTTCAATTAGAGAAATATCATCTTTAGCAACAGCAGTGACTGTATCTTCTTTTCCGTCTTGTACAGGGACTTTGCTATCTTGATAGGCATCACCTTTCTGAACGATTTTGCGAAGTGTGAATGTAGAAGAGATATAATCCATTAGTGAAGATGTAGCTGTGAAGCGAGCGTAAGGATTATTGTCATGATGATCCGCATTCAAAACAACTGTGATAACCCTCATGCCTTTTTCGACAGTAGTACCAACAAAAGACTCTCCAGCCTTATCTGTGGTCCCTGTTTTTAATCCATCAAAACCACCGCGATAAGCAGGCATACCCTCTAACATGTAATTGGTAGAAGTGATTGCCATTCCAGCAAAAGTAGAAGAAGGTTTTTTCGTGATTTCTAAGACTTGTGGGTATTTTTTGATGAGGTTGCGAGCAACGATAGCGACATCATAAGCACTGAGCTTATTTTCCTCATCTTTTTTAGAGCCTGGGTAAATGTTATCACCTAGACTCTCATTGTTAAGACCCGTCGTATTGACAACAGTGGCATCCTGAATTCCCCATTCTAAGAGTTTTGCCCGCATCATATCGACGAAATCTTTTTCTGAGCCAGCAATTTTCTCAGCTAGCGCAATAGCCGCACTGTTGGCGCTAGATACCAGGGTTGCCTCAAGTAGTTGTTCGACGGTATAATTACGAGCTTCCATAGGAACGTTACTCGCTTCAGAATTTGTCGTTAATTTGTAAGGGTAATCAGAAATATCTACCGGAGTTGATAGTGTAATACTGCCGTTTTCCAAGGCTTCATAGACAAGATAAACAGTAATTAACTTTGTGATTGAAGCAATTTCAACTGGCTGGGTTGCATCTTTCTCATAGAGAATTTTACCAGTATTCGCCTCAACAGCAATTGCATGTTTAGCAGCAATATTAAAATCTTGGGCAGCAACAGTAGATGCTGAGCCAATAACGGAAAGGCTTAAAAGAGTTAAAATTATTTTTTTCATAGTAAGTTTATTCTATCATAAAGAAAAAAATATTCCCAGTTTCATGATATAAGAAAGAAGCTTTTTTGAAAGTGTGGTAAAATAGATGAATGGAGGTACTTCATGTTTCGTAAGAATAAATTATTTTTTTGGACCAGTGAGATTTTACTATTAACCATCATCTTTTATTTATGGAGACAGATGGGTGGGATTATAACGCCTTTTGTAAGTGTCGCAAACACTATAATGATTCCCTTTCTTTTAGGTGGTTTTTTATATTATTTGACCAATCCTATTGTAAATTTTTTACAAAAGTATTTCAAAATTAACCGTATCATTGGTATTCTACTAACCTTGTGCGCCTTGGTTTGTGGGCTAGTTATTGGGGTCGTCTATCTCTTACCGATTTTGATTAATCAGCTGACAAGTTTGATTGCTACAAGTCAGACAATCTACAGTCGTCTGCAAGATTTGATTATCGATTTATCCACTTATCCAGCCTTTCAAAATTTAGATATTCAAGCGACTATTCAACAGTTAAATCTCTCTTATGTAGATATTCTACAGAATATCCTAAATAGTGTAACGAATAGTGTTGGAAGTGTCTTATCTGCGCTCTTTAGTACCGTTTTGATTATTATCATGACCCCTGTGTTCTTAATTTATTTTTTGTTAGACGGTAACAAGTTCTTGCCGATGCTTGAACGTACTGTTTTAAAGAGAGATAAGCTACATATTGCAGGCCTATTAAAGAATTTGAATGCGACAATTGCTCGCTATATTAGTGGAGTTGCAATTGATGCGATTATTATTGGGTGTTTGGCCTTTATTGGATATAGTATTATTGGTTTAAAATATGCTTTGGTCTTCGCCATCTTTTCAGGATTAGCCAATCTCATTCCTTATGTAGGACCAAGTATTGGCTTGATTCCAATGATTATCGCTAATGTCTTTACTGATCCCCATAGAATGCTGATTGCAGTTGTTTATATGCTAATTATTCAACAAGTGGATGGAAATATCCTTTACCCTCGAATCGTTGGTGGGGTAATGAAGGTTCATCCGATTACGATTTTAGTATTGCTTTTGTTATCAAGTAATATCTATGGTGTCATTGGCATGATTGTCGCAGTACCAACCTATTCTATCTTGAAAGAAATTTCTAAGTTTTTATCACGTTTGTATGAAAATCATAAAATAATGAAAGAACGAGAAAGAGAATTAGCTAAGTAAAAGTCAGGAAATTCCTGATTTTTCTTTTTATTTAGGCAAGTGATAGGAGTGGAAGTGCCGTTTAGATTAGTAGATTAAGAATAATTCACAAAAACTTTGTAAAACACTTGCAATTTAGCTGAAATTTGATAAAATAGTAAGGAAAGTTAGACTGTATTGCCTACTGTCTATCTATAAAATATATTTTATTGGAGGCTTTTACTCAAATGGCAAAAGAAAAATACGATCGTAGTAAACCACACGTTAACATTGGTACTATCGGACACGTTGACCACGGTAAAACTACCCTAACTGCAGCTATCACAACTGTTTTGGCACGTCGCTTGCCTTCATCAGTTAACCAACCTAAAGACTATGCGTCTATCGATGCTGCTCCAGAAGAACGCGAACGCGGTATCACAATCAACACTGCGCACGTTGAGTACGAAACTGAAAAACGTCACTACGCTCACATCGACGCTCCAGGACACGCGGACTACGTTAAAAACATGATCACTGGTGCCGCTCAAATGGACGGAGCTATCCTTGTAGTAGCTTCAACTGACGGACCAATGCCACAAACTCGTGAGCACATCCTTCTTTCACGTCAGGTTGGTGTTAAACACCTTATCGTCTTCATGAACAAAGTTGACTTGGTTGACGACGAAGAATTGCTTGAATTGGTTGAAATGGAAATCCGTGACCTATTGTCAGAATACGACTTCCCAGGTGACGATCTTCCAGTTATCCAAGGTTCAGCTCTTAAAGCCCTTGAAGGTGACACTAAATACGAAGACATCGTTATGGAATTGATGAACACAGTTGATGAGTACATCCCAGAACCAGAACGTGACACTGACAAACCATTGCTTCTTCCAGTCGAAGACGTATTCTCAATCACTGGACGTGGTACAGTTGCTTCAGGACGTATCGACCGTGGTATCGTTAAAGTCAACGACGAAATCGAAATCGTTGGTATCAAAGAAGAAACTCAAAAAGCAGTTGTTACTGGTGTTGAAATGTTCCGTAAACAACTTGACGAAGGTCTTGCCGGAGATAACGTAGGTGTCCTTCTTCGTGGTGTTCAACGTGACGAAATCGAACGTGGACAAGTTATCGCTAAACCAGGTTCAATCAACCCACACACTAAATTTAAAGGTGAAGTTTACATCCTTACTAAAGAAGAAGGTGGACGTCACACTCCATTCTTCAACAACTACCGTCCACAATTCTACTTCCGTACTACTGACGTTACAGGTTCAATCGAACTTCCAGCAGGTACTGAAATGGTAATGCCTGGTGATAACGTGACAATCGACGTTGAGTTGATCCACCCAATCGCCGTAGAACAAGGTACTACATTCTCTATCCGTGAGGGTGGACGTACTGTTGGTTCAGGTATGGTTACAGAAATCGAAGCTTAATTCGGTTTAGTTCCCAGAAGAACAATTATTTAAGTCAGACACTAAAAGAATCTTGCTTTGCAAGGTTCTTTTTCATTATGTCACTATTAGTCCGTCTAGCTCCGTTAGGTGTGAGACAAATAAATGATGGCTGTGAAATATTTTTACTTTTCATGGAAAAATTGTTTTGAGAAAGATTCCATCTTTTTTTGGGGGAGTAATTTGTAGATATAAAAAAGACAAACACTAAAATGATGTTTGTCTTTGGTGTGTAGCTCCGTTAGTTGGTCAGTTATAATTATGTTAATTAGCAAATCTGATGCAGACCGCTTCTGGGACATGGAAGTCATTAGAAAGTTCTGCAAGACGACCAGTTTCAGGATTGCGTTTAAAAACGGTTGCATTGTCAGAGTCTTGATGGATAGCAATGATAAATTCTTGATCCGGTGTCAAATCAAAATCACGTGGAGTCTTACCATGAGTCGGAACGATTTCTAACAACTCTAAACTACCGTCCGCAAGGATTGTATATACTGCGATAGAATCATGACCACGGTTAGAAGCGTAGAGGTATTTACCGTCTTTAGAGAGACGAATAGCAGCAGTACCATTAAAGCCTTCATAACCGTCTGGTAGAGTTGAAATGACTTGCATGCGTTCAAATTCGCCAACACCATCGTAGATTAGAACCTCGATAGTGCTATTAAGTTCACAAATCAGATAAGCAATTTTATAATGGTTATGGAAAATAATATGGCGTGAGCCTGCTCCTGGCTGGCTGTGATAGGTATAGAGTTTAGATAATTTTCCTTCTTGATCAAGATCATAAGTGATGACTTGGTCAGTTCCCAAGTCGCAAGTCACTAGATAGTGGTCAGGTGTTAAATCTGTATAGTGAACATGTGGAGAAGCTTGATTTTCATGTGGACCTTGGCCACTGTGTTGATCCACATCACTAAGTAGAAGACGACCATCTTCCTGACGTTTATAAACAAGGACCTGTCCCTTGTGGTAGTTTGCTGCGTACACCAAATCACGCTTTTCATCAACGGCAACATAACAGTGGGGAGCTCCTTCTTCCACGACATGATTTAATAAGGTTCCATCAGTTTGATAGGCTGCAATCCCCCCCTTATCGTCTTGACTACCAACAGTGTATAAATGTTGGTGTTGGTCAAAGGCAAGGTAGGTCGGACTTGGCTCAGCTGCAAAAAGTTCTAGATTTGAAAGCTGACCAGTTTCTGTATCGAAGTCTGCCTTGTAAATCCCTTGGGAAGTCCGACGTGTATAAGTTCCAAAATAAACAGTTTCTTTCATAACTTTACCTCTTTATAAAGATAAGTCTATTATATCACAAAATGAATTTATAATATGCTATGCGGTGCAATTCAATGGAATGTAAGCACTTTAAAAAAGAGTTATTTTGATTTAAAAATGGTATAATGAGAGAACAATAGAAAGGAAGTATTTATGGAGCAAAAAGAGAAACATTTTAGCCTATCTTGGTTTTTCAAGTGGTTTTTGGATAACAAGGCAATTACGGTATTTTTGGTAACCTTATTATTGGGACTGAATCTTTTTATTTTAAGCAAGATTAGTTTTCTATTTTCACCGGTTCTAGACTTTTTGGCAGTTGTGATGTTGCCAGTCATTCTATCTGGTTTGCTATATTATTTATTAAATCCTATCGTTGATTGGATGGAGAAGCATAAGATTAATCGTGTCATCGCAATCAGTATTGTCTTTGTCATCATCGCTCTCTTTATCATTTGGGGCTTGGCAGTCGCCATTCCAAATCTGCAACGTCAAGTTTTAAGTTTTGCAAGGAATGTTCCAGTCTACCTCGAAGATGCAGACAGAGTTGTTAATGATTTGGTCACCAAGCGTTTACCAGATGATTTCAGACCTCAATTAGAGCAAGTTTTAACAAACTTCTCTAGTCAGGCTACAGTTTGGGCAAGTAAGGTTTCATCTCAGGCAGTCAACTGGGTGAGTGCCTTTATTAGCGGGGCATCTCAAGTGATTGTTGCCTTGATTATCGTTCCTTTCATGCTCTTTTACCTTTTGCGTGATGGGAAAGGCTTGCGTAACTATTTAACCCAATTCATGCCAACGAAATTGAAGGAACCTGTAGGACAGGTTTTGTCAGATGTGAATCAACAGTTGTCCAACTATGTTAGAGGACAAGTAACAGTGGCTATTATTGTAGCAGTAATGTTTATCATCTTCTTCAAGATTATTGGTTTACGCTATGCAGTTACGTTGGGGGTTACTGCTGGTATTTTAAATCTGGTTCCTTATTTGGGTAGCTTCTTAGCCATGCTTCCTGCCCTAGTATTGGGCTTGATTGCTGGGCCAGTCATGCTTTTAAAAGTAGTGATTGTCTTTATCGTAGAACAAACTATTGAAGGCCGTTTTGTCTCTCCATTGATTTTGGGAAGTCAATTAAACATCCATCCTATTAATGTTCTTTTTGTCTTGTTAACTTCAGGATCCATGTTTGGTATCTGGGGAGTCTTGCTCGGTATTCCAGTTTATGCCTCTGCTAAAGTTGTCATTTCAGCCATTTTTGAATGGTATAAGGTAGTCAGTGGCCTATATGAACTAGAGGGAGAGGAAATCAAGAGTGAACAATAGTCAACAGATGTTACAGGCCTTGGAAGAGCAAGATTTAACCAAGGCTGAGCACTATTTCGTCAAAGCTTTAGAAAATGATCCAAGTGACCTTCTGTATGAGTTAGCTACTTATCTTGAAGGGATTGGTTTTTATCCTCAGGCAAAGGAAATTTACCTGAAAATCGTAGAGGATTTTCCAGAGGTTAATCTTAATCTAGCAGCAATTGCTAGCGAGGATGGTCAAATCGAAGAAGCCTTTGCTTATCTTGAAGAAATCCAAGCAGACAGTGACTGGTATGTTTCAGCTTTGGCACTTAAAGCAGACCTTTACCAGCTGGAAAGTTTGACAGATGTGGCGCGTGAGAAATTATTGGAGGCCTTGACTTACTCAGAAGATCCTCTCTTGATATTGGGATTAGCAGAGTTGGATAGTGAGTTGGAAAATTACCAAGAAGCTATTCAAGGCTATGCCCAGTTAGATAATCGTACTATTTATGAGCAAACAGGCATTTCTACCTATCAACGGATTGGCTTTGCCTATGCCCAGTTAGGGAAATTTGAAACAGCTACAGAGTTTTTGGAAAAAGCCCTGGAGTTAGAATACGATGACCTAACAGCTTTTGAGTTGGCCAGTCTTTACTTTGATAGAGAAGAATACCAAAAAGCTGTCCTCTACTTTAAGCAACTTGATACCATTTCACCTGATTTTGAAGGATATGAGTATGGTTACAGTCAGGCCTTACATAAGGAACATCAAGTTCAAGAAGCTCTGCGTATCACTAAGCAAGGCTTAGAGAAAAATCCCTTTGAAACTCGCCTCTTGCTGGCTGCTTCACAATTCTCTTATGAATTGCATGATGCCAGTGGTGCAGAAAACTACCTCCTTACTGCAAAAGAAGACGCTGAGGATACGGAAGAAATCTTACTCCGTCTAGCCACTATTTATCTAGAACAGGAACGTTATGAGGACATTCTAGACTTGCAAAATGATGAGCCAGAGAATCTTTTGACCAAGTGGATGATTGCTCGTTCCTATCAAGAAATGGACGATTTGGATACTGCCTACGAGCATTATCAAGAGTTGGCAGGAGATTTAAAGGATAATCCAGAGTTTCTGGAACCCTATATCTATCTCTTGCGTGAATTGGGTTATTTTGAAGAAGCAAAAGTCAATGCGCAAGCTTACTTAAAACTGGTTCCAGATGATGTACAAATGCAAGAATTGTATGAGAGATTGCAGGAATAAAATGTTTTAAAGCTATATCTTATCATTTTTCATAGTATCATCTACAGGTTATTTTATCTATTGTATGGTGAGAGTATATTTGAGTTATTGTGTTTGTATTCGAATTTACAATACAATACATAAGAAGTGAGATAAGTAATATTTTTAAAAGCACAATCTTAGATTTTATAACAATAAAAAGAAAAGTTCTCATTTTATAAGAAACTCAGACTGAAAACAAAGCCCTTAGACTAAAAGTTTCTAAGGGCATTTTTTCTAAAGTCGTATAATAGATGTCAGAAAAGTTGTGAGATGTTTCCTATGTTTCATAAAGAAAATCCAGACAATAACCGCAATCAGGTTGTCTTTTACACGCTAGATGAACTCGTTCCGCAAGAACATTTTCTTAGTCAGATTGGACAAGTTATTGATTTTCCTTCATCTATGACTGAATCGTATCCAATAACCGCAAATATACTCACAAAGTTTTGATAATCAAGCTAAGTTTATGTGGAAGTTAAGATTGACTTAGATCGGAAAAACCACGGAAAACAGGGCGGGAAACTTTTTTGCATTGAAAAGTATTTTGCAGAGGTTTCAAATTTTTTAAGGATAGGAGATCTGGAGAAATAAAAAAGACAAACACTAGAATAATGTTTGTCTTCGGTATGGAGTTCTCATTTAATGAGAACCTAGTTACAATTAGTTTTTAGAAGCTTCTTGGAATTCTGGGTTTTTCCAAGCTTCATCAATAATAGCTTGCAATTCTTTAGCAGAAGCTTGCATTTTTTGAGTTTCTGCATCGTTCAATGGAATGTTTACTGGACGAACGATTCCGTGTGCACCAACAACAGCTGGTTGACCGATAAATACGTCTTTAACACCATATTGACCTTCTTGGAATACAGAAAGTGGAAGTACTGCATTTTCGTCGTCAAGGATTGCTTTTGTGATACGAGCAAGCGCTACCGCGATACCGTAGTATGTTGCACCTTTTTTGTTGATGATTGTGTAGGCTGCATCACGAACACCTTCGAACAATTCAATCAATTCAGCTTCTTGAACGTTTTGAGTGTCTTTAAGGAATTCTTCAAGGTTTACACCAGCGATGTTTGCGTGTGACCAAACAGCGAACTCAGAGTCACCGTGTTCACCCATGATGTAGGCGTGCACTGAACGAGCATCAACGTCAAGTTTTTCAGCAAGTGCTTGACGGAAACGAGCTGAGTCAAGTGAAGTACCTGAACCAATAACGCGTTCTTTAGGGAAACCAGAGAATTTCCAAGTTGAGTAAGTCAAGACGTCAACTGGGTTAGCAGCAACAAGGAAGATACCTTTGAAACCTGATTCAACAACTTGAGTTACGATTGATTTGTTGATAGCAAGGTTTTTACCTACAAGGTCAAGACGAGTTTCACCTGGTTTTTGAGGAGCACCTGCAGTGATTACAACAAGGTCAGCGTCTGCACAGTCAGAGTATTGAGCTGCATAGATTTTTTTAGGTGAAGTGAAGGCAAGGGCGTGACTAAGGTCAAGCGCGTCACCAACAGCTTTTTCATGCAGTTGTGGAATTTCGATAATTCCAAGCTCTTGTGCAATTCCTTGGTTAACAAGTGCAAAAGCGTAAGAAGAACCTACAGCACCATCACCGACAAGGATAACTTTTTTGTGTTGTTTAGTTGAAGTCATTATTCTAAACATCTCCTTAATTTTATTCAGGGATTTACCCAGTTGTCTTAATTCTATCACTTTTAAAAAGCTTTGTCACGAATATGCCTTGGAGTTCTTGATGTAAACGTTTTAGCTAATTTGGATATCTGAAATATGGCGGACATTATGGTATAATATTATTAATTACTAATAGTGAAATGAGGCATTTATTAATGCAAGATAAAAATTTAGTGAATGTCAATCTGACAAAGGAGATGAAGACGAGCTTTATTGATTACGCCATGAGTGTTATCGTAGCGCGGGCTCTTCCTGATGTTCGAGATGGCTTGAAACCTGTTCACCGTCGGATTCTCTACGGAATGAATGAATTGGGTGTTACTCCAGATAAACCCCATAAAAAATCTGCTCGTATTACAGGTGATGTCATGGGGAAATATCACCCACATGGAGATTTATCTATCTATGAAGCTATGGTTCGTATGGCTCAATGGTGGAGCTACCGTTACATGCTTGTAGATGGTCACGGAAACTTTGGTTCCATGGATGGGGACGGTGCTGCTGCCCAGCGTTACACCGAGGCACGCATGAGCAAGATTGCTCTGGAAATGCTTCGAGATATCAATAAGAATACGGTTGATTTCGTAGATAACTATGATGCCAATGAACGTGAACCCTTGGTCTTGCCTGCTCGTTTTCCAAACCTTTTGGTTAATGGAGCAACTGGTATTGCTGTCGGGATGGCAACAAATATTCCGCCTCACAACTTGGGTGAAACCATTGATGCAGTGAAGTTGGTCATGGACAATCCTGAAGTGACTACCAAGGACTTGATGGAAGTCTTGCCTGGTCCAGATTTTCCAACAGGTGCACTTGTCATGGGGAAATCAGGTATTCATAAGGCTTATGAAACAGGTAAAGGTTCTATTGTTCTTCGTTCTCGTACTGAAATTGAAGAAACTAAGACTGGCCGTGAGCGCATCGTTGTAACAGAATTTCCTTACATGGTCAATAAAACCAAGGTTCATGAACATATTGTTCGTTTGGTTCAGGAAAAACGCATTGAGGGTATTACAGCAGTTCGTGATGAATCAAACCGTGAAGGGGTTCGTTTCGTGATCGAGGTCAAGCGCGACGCGTCTGCCAACGTTATCCTTAACAACCTCTTCAAGATGACCCAAATGCAAACCAACTTTGGTTTTAATATGCTCGCTATCCAAAATGGTGTACCGAAGATTTTGTCTCTTCGTCAGATTTTGGATGCTTATATCGAGCACCAAAAAGAAGTGGTTGTTCGTCGTACACGTTTTGATAAGGAAAAAGCAGAAGCACGTGCTCATATTTTAGAAGGTCTCTTGATCGCGCTAGACCATATCGACGAAGTGATTCGTATCATTCGTGCTAGTGAAACAGATGCGGAAGCACAAGCTGAGTTGATGAGCAAGTTCAAGCTTTCTGAACGCCAAAGTCAGGCTATCCTAGATATGCGCCTTCGTCGTTTGACAGGTTTAGAACGTGATAAGATCCAGTCTGAGTATGATGACCTCTTGGCTCTGATTGCGGATTTGGCGGATATTCTTGCTAAGCCAGAACGTGTTTCTCAAATCATCAAAGATGAATTAGATGAAGTCAAGCGTAAGTTTGACGACCAACGTCGTACTGAATTGATGGTTGGTGAAGTCTTGAGTCTTGAAGATGAGGATCTAATTGAAGAAGCTGATGTCTTAATTACACTGTCTAACAAAGGCTACATTAAACGTCTGGACCAAGGCGAATTTACCGCTCAAAAACGTGGTGGTCGTGGTGTCCAAGGGACAGGTGTTAAGGATGATGATTTTGTTCGCGAGTTAGTGTCGACAAGCACTCATGATCACCTACTCTTCTTTACAAATAAAGGACGTGTTTATCGTCTTAAAGGTTATGAAATTCCTGAATATGGCCGTACAGCCAAGGGATTGCCGATTGTCAATCTTTTAAAATTGGATGAAGGCGAAAGTATTCAGACTATTATCAATGTTGAATCTGAACGTAGTGATGATGCTTACCTTTTCTTCACAACCCGTCATGGTATTGTGAAGAGAACCAGTGTTAAGGAATTTGCTAACATTCGTCAGAATGGACTCAAGGCTTTGAACCTCAAGGATGAAGATGAGTTGATTAATGTATTGTTGACGGAAGAAGACACGGATATTATCATTGGTACCAAGTTTGGTTATGCAGTTCGCTTTAATCAATCAGCTGTTCGTGGTATGAGTCGTATCGCCACTGGTGTAAAAGGTGTTAATCTTCGGGAGGGGGACACAGTTATTGGTGCCAGTGTAATCACAGACCAGGACGAGGTTCTTATCATCACTGAAAAAGGATATGGTAAGCGCACAGTTGCGACTGAATATCCAACAAAAGGTCGTGGTGGTAAAGGAATGAAGACGGCTAATGTAGCTGAAAAAAATGGTCCTTTATCCGGTCTCTTGACAGTTAAAGGTGATGAAGATTTGATGATTATCACTGATACAGGTGTCATGATTCGAACTAACGTTGCCAATATTTCACAAACAGGTCGCTCAACTATGGGAGTTAAAGTGATGCGCCTGGACCAAGATGCTAAAATTGTAACCTTTACTACGGTTGCAGCGGCAGAAAAAGAAGAAGTTGGGGCAGAAAACGAAACAGAAGGTGAAGCATAATGTCTCATAAAAAGAATAATAAGAAAATCAAACGAAAAAATCTGCTGACAAATATCTTGGCTGTATTTCTCATACTGATCTCTATTGCTTTAATTTTTAATGCAAAGATTCGTGATGCATTTATTGCTTGGAATAGTAATAAATACCAAGTTAGTCAAGTATCAAAAGAAAAAATAGAAGAAAATCAGGACACAGAGGGAAATTTTGATTTTGATTCAGTAAAAGCCATTTCCTCTGAAGCTGTTTTAGCCTCTCAATGGGATAATCAAAAATTACCTGTTATCGGAGGAATTGCAATACCTGAGCTTGAAATTAATTTACCTATCTTTAAGGGGATTGCAAATGTCAATCTTTTATATGGTGCGGGTACCATGAAGCGTGACCAAGAAATGGGTAAAGGGAATTATTCATTAGCTAGCCATCATATTTTCACAGGTGATAATGCTAGTCAGATGCTTTTTTCTCCACTAGATCGTGCGAAAAAAGGGATGAAAATTCACTTGACAGATAAGAATAAAGTGTATACCTATGAAATTAGTGAAGTGAAACGAGTTACACCAGATAGAGTAGATGAAATTGATGACCGAACTGGTGTTGATGAAATTACTTTAGTAACTTGTGAGGATGCAGCAGCTACTGAGCGGATCATTGTAAAGGGTGATTTGAAAGAAACAAAAGATTATTCACAAACATCTGACGAAATTTTGACAGCCTTCAATCAACCATATAAACAATTTTATTAGTTCTAAAAGAATCAGTGAAGATTAAGTTTCATTGATTCTTTTAATATTTTCATAAAATAAACTTTTATGAAATACAGAAAACGTTTCCTTAATTCTAAAGTTTGTGATATAATTATCACAAATAAAAGTTTTAGGAGTTTATTATGGTTTCTTCAGAATTTATCTCAAAGATTGAATTTGCTTGCAAGAAGAAGGAAAGTCTTTATAGTCAAAGCAAATTTAAGTATGCGATTCGTTCGATGTTTGCAGGTGCATTTTTAACCTTCAGTACTGCTGCTGGTGCAGTTGGGGCTGACTTGATTAATAAAATTGCACCAGGTAGTGGACGCTTCCTCTTCCCCTTTGTCTTTGCTTGGGGATTGGCCTACATTGTTTTCTTGAATGCCGAGTTGGTAACATCAAACATGATGTTCTTGACTGCTGGTAGTTTCTTGAAAAAAATCTCTTGGAGAAAAACAGCTGAGATTTTACTTTACTGTACCTTGTTCAACCTTATCGGGGCTTTGATAGCAGGTTGGGGCTTTGCCCACTCAGCAGCTTATGCACATCTGACACACGATAGTTTCATCTCAGGGGTTGTTGAGATGAAGTTAGGCCGTTCAAATGAATTAATCTTGCTTGAGGCGATTTTGGCAAATATTTTCGTAAATATTGCGATTCTTTCATTTGTTTTGGTCAAAGATGGTGGTGCCAAACTTTGGCTTGTGTTGTCAGCGATTTACATGTTTGTATTCTTAACAAACGAGCACATTGCGGCGAACTTTGCTTCTTTCGCGATTGTAAAATTCAGTGTTGCTGCTGATTCAATTGCTAACTTCGGTATTGGAAATATGCTTCGTCACTGGGGTGTAACCTTCATCGGAAACTTTATCGGAGGAGGCCTCCTGATGGGTCTTCCATATGCCTTCCTCAATAAAAATGAAGATACTTATGTAGATTAAGAAAATGAGCACGATTGAGTCGTGCTTTTTTCATTTTTAAAATAAGGTAACAGTTATTTATTATATCAAAATATAGAAAGCTAATATTTGTAAACTATACCTTAAGGTGCTACAATATCCTTAATCAAACTATTTGGAGGTCGCCTTATGACTCGTGATTTTAAATTTGAAACTTTGCAACTGCATGCTGGTCAAGTTGTGGATCCAGCTACCAAGTCTCGTGCAGTGCCGATTTATCAAACAACATCTTTTGTTTTTGATGACACGCAGGAAGGTGCAGATCTTTTTGCCTTGAGAAAACCAGGGAACATTTATACTCGTATCACCAACCCTACAACAGCTGTCTTTGAAGAAAGAATTGCTGCCCTTGAAGGTGGTGTTGGAGCTCTTGCAACAGCATCAGGTATGGCCGCAGTGACTTATACGATTTTGGCGCTTGCCCATGCTGGTGACCATGTAGTGGCTGCTTCGACTATTTACGGTGGAACCTTCAATCTTTTGAAAGAAACCCTTCCTCGTTATGGGATCACAACAACCTTTGTGGACGTGGATAATTTGGAGGAAGTAGAAGCAGCTATCAATGACAATACCAAGCTTGTCTTGATTGAAACCTTGGGTAACCCCTTGATTAACATACCAGACTTGGAAAAATTAGCTGAGATTGCGCATAAACACCAGATTCCACTTGTTTCTGACAATACTTTTGCTACACCTTATTTGATTAATGTCTTTTCTCACGGTGTAGATATTTCCATTCACTCTGCGACTAAGTTTATCGGTGGACATGGTACAACTATTGGAGGAGTGATCGTTGATAGTGGTCGTTTTGACTGGGCAGCTTCAGGAAAATTCCCTCAATTTGTTGAGGAAGACCCAAGCTACCACAATTTGAGCTATACTCGTGATGTGGGGGCAGCAGCCTTTATTATCGCTGTCCGTGTTCAATTGCTTCGTGATACAGGTGCAGCCTTGTCGCCATTTAATGCCTTCTTGTTACTCCAAGGACTTGAAACCCTGTCACTTCGAGTGGAACGTCACGTGCAAAATGCAGAGAAAATTGTTGATTTCCTTGTCAATCATCCTAAGGTAGAAAAAGTTAACTATCCAAAATTGGCTGACAGTCCATATCATGCCTTGGCTGAGAAATATTTGCCAAAAGGTGTGGGCTCCATCTTTACCTTCCATGTCAAAGGTGGGGAGGCAGAAGCTCGCAAGGTAATTGACAATTTAGAAATCTTCTCTGATCTTGCAAACGTAGCAGATGCTAAATCGCTTGTTGTCCATCCAGCAACAACCACTCACGGTCAATTGTCAGAAAAAGACCTAGAAGCAGCAGGTGTCACACCAAACCAAATCCGTTTGTCTATCGGACTTGAAAATGTAGATGATTTGATTGAAGACTTGCGCTTGGCCTTGGAAAAAATTTAAAGAAAAAGAAGTTAAACAGTGGGTTTTGACTCACTGTTTTTGATTTTCCCTCAGGCATGATATAATGGTTAAAGAAGTCTAGAAAGAGGAACGATATGAACGAAATCAAATGTCCCAACTGTGGGGAAGTCTTTACAGTAAATGAAAGCCAGTATGCCGAACTCTTGTCCCAAGTAAGAACGGCAGAGTTTGATAAGGAATTGCACGATCGCATGAAGCAGGAACTGGCCTTGGCTGAGCAAAAGGCCATGAATGAGCAACAGTCTAAACTAGCTCAAAAAGACCAAGAAATCGCGCAATTGCAGAGTCAAATCCAAAACTTTGCTACAGAGAAAGAGTTGGCTAAGAAAGAGGTTGAACAGACAAGCCATCAGGCTCTCTTGGCTAAGGACAAGGAAGTACAGGCCTTGGAAAACCAATTGGCTACCTTGCGTTTGGAGCATGAAAATCAACTGCAAAAGACCCTTTCTGACCTTGAAAAAGAACGAGATCAGGTCAAAAATCAGTTGCTATTGCAAGAAAAGGAAAATGAGTTGTCTTTGGCTTCTGTTAAACAAAACTATGAAGCCCAGCTTAAAGCAGCCAGTGAACAAGTCGAGTTTTATAAGAATTTCAAAGCCCAACAATCTACAAAAGCTATTGGGGAAAGTCTGGAACAGTATGCAGAGAGTGAGTTTAACAAGGTCCGTAGTTTCGCCTTTCCAAATGCTTACTTTGAGAAGGATAACAAGGTCTCTGCGCGTGGGTCTAAGGGGGACTTTATCTTCCGTGAATGTGATGAAAATGGTGTCGAAATTATTTCCATCATGTTTGAGATGAAAAATGAAGCAGATGGAACAGAGAAGAAGCATAAGAACGCAGACTTCTACAAGGAATTGGACAAGGACCGTCGGGAGAAGAACTGCGAGTATGCCGTTCTGGTGACCATGCTTGAGGCAGATAACGACTACTTTAACACAGGGATTGTTGACGTCAGCTACGAGTATGAAAAGATGTATGTGGTTCGCCCTCAATTCTTTATTCAGTTGATTGGGCTCTTGCGTAATGCAGCGCTTAATTCTCTAAAATACAAGCAGGAGTTGGCCTTGGTTAGGGAACAAAATATCGATATCACGCATTTCGAGGAAGACTTGGATGCCTTTAAATTAGCCTTTGCCAAGAACTACAATTCAGCTTCGACTAATTTTGGCAAAGCCATCGATGAAATCGACAAGGCCATCAAACGCATGGAAGAGGTTAAGAAGTTCCTAACCACATCCGAAAACCAACTCCGCCTCGCAAACAATAAGTTGGAAGATGTTTCGGTTAAAAAATTGACCCGAAAAAATCCAACCATGAAAGCGAAATTTGAAGCACTGAAGGGGGAGTGAGAAAGCAAAAATGAACGGTATTATCAACTTAAAAAAAGAAGCGGGGATGACCTCGCATGATGCGGTTTTTAAACTGCGTAAGATTTTGGGAACCAAAAAGATTGGTCATGGTGGGACTCTGGATCCGGATGTGGTGGGTGTTTTGCCTATTGCGGTTGGCAAGGCGACCCGCATGGTCGAGTTTATGCAGGATGAGGGCAAGGTCTATGAGGGTGAAATCACTCTGGGCTATTCCACGACGACTGAGGATGCTAGTGGGGAAGTGGTCGCAGAGACTCCTGTTTTGTCGCCCTTGGATGAAACAATTGTCGATGAAGCGATTGCCAGTCTGACTGGACCTATTACCCAGATTCCACCTATGTACTCTGCGGTTAAGGTTAATGGTCGCAAGCTCTATGAGTATGCACGTGCTGGTCAGGAAGTAGAGCGTCCAGAGCGTCAGGTGACCATTTATCAATTTGAGCGGACAAGTCCGATTTCTTATGAGGGTCATCTTGCACGCTTTACTTTTCGTGTAAAATGTAGCAAGGGGACTTACATCCGTACCTTATCGGTTGATTTAGGTGAGAAGCTTGGTTATGCGGCTCATATGTCACATCTGACACGGACTAGTGCAGCAGGTTTGCAACTTGAGGATGCTCTTACTTTGGAAGAAATTGCTGAAAAAGTAGAGGCTGGTCAACTGGATTTTCTCCATCCTCTAGAGATTGGGACAGGCTTCCTTGTCAAAGTTTTCCTAAGTCCAGAACAGGCTACAGAAGTACGCTTTGGTCGTTTTATTGAGTTAGAACAGTCGGATAAGGAATTGGCTGCTTTTGAAGGAGATAAATTGTTAGCCATTTTAGAAAAACGAGGCAATCTCTACAAGCCAAGGAAGGTTTTTATCTAATCTAACTGGAGTTTGGGGATGGAATTCTTCCCCTAGACTATTCAAATCAGACTATAAATTTTACAAAAAATGTGATAGAATAGACGACGGATAAAAAAACGGAGGATAGCATGCAAAATAGACCAATCATTATCGGAGTGACAGGTGGTTCTGGTGGTGGTAAGACCAGTGTTTCAAGAGCCATTTTATCGCATTTCCCTGATGAAAAGATTTCCATGATTGAGCATGATTCATACTACAAGGATCAGTCTCATTTGACCTTTGAAGAGCGTGTCAAAACTAACTATGACCATCCTTTTGCCTTTGATACAGACTTGATGATCGAGCAGATTAAGGAATTGTTGGCAGGGCGTCCGGTGGACATTCCGACTTATGACTATACAGAGCATACACGGAGTAGCAAGACTTATCGTCAAGAGCCTCAAGATGTCTTTATCGTTGAGGGGATTTTGGTCTTGGAGGACAAGCGTCTGCGTGATTTGATGGATATCAAGATTTTTGTGGATACGGATGATGATGTGCGTATTATTCGTCGGATCAAGCGTGATATGGAAGAGCGTGGCCGTAGTTTGGATAGCGTTATTGACCAGTATTTAGGTGTGGTCAAACCTATGTACCATCAGTTTATCGAACCAACCAAGCGTTATGCTGATATCGTCATTCCTGAGGGAGTCAGCAATACAGTGGCTATCGACCTTTTGACAACCAAGATTGCAAAGATTTTGGAAGAAGCACGAAACAGCAAATAAACAGATGTGGAGGCCTTGCCTCCTTTTTTTATTTTTCCCTCATAATGGTACATAAAAGGAGATTTTTAGGCATATTTTTGGTATAATAATACCCATGAAAGAGCAAGGAAATGAGTAGTAGGTGGAGATGGAAAAGTATTTATCGGTAACAACTTTGACCAAGTATCTGAAAATGAAATTCGATAAAGACCCTTACTTGGAACGGGTCTATTTAACTGGTCAAGTTTCCAACTTTCGTAAACGACCTACTCACCAATATTTCTCCCTAAAGGATGACCATGCAGTCATTCAAGCGACCATCTGGTCTGGGATTTATCAGAAATTAGGTTTCGACCTGGAAGAAGGGATAAAAATCAATGTAATTGGGCGTGTTCAGGTTTATGAGCCGAGTGGTAGCTACTCCATCATCATTGAAAAGGCAGAGCCTGATGGAGTTGGTGCGCTTGCGATTCAGTTTGAACAACTCAAGAAAAAATTGACAGAAGAAGGTCTGTTTCAAGAACGCTTCAAGCAACCTCTGCCCCAATTTTCTAAGAGAATTGGTGTAGTGACAAGTCGTAGTGGAGCCGTTATTCGAGATATTATCACGACCGTCAGCAGACGTTTTCCTGGTGTTGATATTCTCCTCTATCCGACTAAGGTGCAAGGTGATGGAGCCGCGGAGGAAATTGCTCGAAATATTGCGCGTGCTAATCAACGGGACGATTTGGATTTGCTGATTATTGGTCGTGGTGGTGGTTCCATCGAGGATCTCTGGGCCTTTAACGAAGAAATTGTGGTACGAGCGATTTTTGAATCTCGTTTGCCAGTTATCTCTAGTGTGGGGCATGAGACGGATGTGACTTTGGCGGACTTTGTGGCAGATCGCAGAGCAGCGACGCCAACAGCAGCAGCTGAAATAGCAACACCTGTGACCAAGTTGGATGTATTAGCTCATTTGCAAAATCAAGAAAAACGGATGGCAACAGCAGTCCGAAATGTCCTAGCTAAGAAACAAGAATCTTTGAAAAAATGCAGTCAGTCTGTTATCTTTAGACAGCCAGAGCGCTTGTATGATGGTTATTTGCAACGATTGGATCAACTGCAACTGCGCTTAAAACAAAGTTTGCGCACACAGATTTCCGATAACAAACAGCTAGTACAAGCAAGGACACATCAACTGGTGCAATTATCACCTGTTACCAAAATCCAGCGTTATCAAGACCGCCTAGGTCAATTGGACAAGCTCTTACGAAGCCAAATGGCACTGGTTTATGATGCCAAGGTTGCTGAAGTGAAGCGACTTTCAGAAGCCTTGTTGATGTTGGATACCAGTCGAATCGTGGCGCGTGGTTATGCTATTGTCAAGAAAGAAGAGTCAGTTATCGATTCGGTTGAGAGCTTGAAGAAAAAAGACCAAGTAACGCTTTTGATGCGGGATGGTCAAGTAGAATTAGAGGTTAAAGATGTCAAAACAAAAGAAATTTGAGGAAAATCTAGCAGAACTGGAGACTATTGTCCAAAGTTTGGAAAATGGTGAAATTGCTCTGGAAGATGCTATTGCTGCCTTTCAAAAGGGGATGGTCTTGTCCAAAGAGCTCCAAGCGACGCTGGACAAGGCTGAAAAGACCTTGGTCAAGGTCATGCAAGAAGACGGAACAGAAAGTGATTTTGAATGAAGAAGCAAGAAAAATTAGCTCTTGTCGAATCGGCTTTGGATGATTTTTATGGAGACCAGCAGTTTGCCTCTAGTTTGCGAGAGTCTGTTCTCTATTCCATTCATGCTGGCGGCAAGCGTATTCGGCCTTTTCTCTTGTTGGAAGTTTTGGAAGCCTTGCAAGTTGCCATCAAACCTGCTCACGCGCAGGTGGCCGCGGCCTTGGAAATGATTCATACAGGGAGCTTGATTCACGATGATCTTCCTGCCATGGATGATGATGATTATCGTCGGGGGCGTTTGACCAATCATAAGAAATTTGGCGAAGCAATGGCAATTTTGGCAGGAGATGCCTTGTTCCTAGATCCTTACGCCTTGATAGCGCAGGCAGAGTTGCCAAGTCAAATCAAGGTGGACTTGATTGCCAACTTATCTCTTGCATCAGGTAGTCTGGGCATGGTAGCAGGCCAGGTTTTGGACATGGAGGGCGAACATCAGCATTTATCTTTGGAAGAACTTCAGACCATTCATGCCAATAAGACTGGGAAACTACTAGCCTATCCCTTCCAGGCAGCTGCTATTATAGCTGAATTGGCTCCTGAAATACAAGCAAAACTGAAAACTGTTGGTGAATTGATTGGGCTTGCTTTTCAAGTCAGAGATGATGTACTGGATGTGACAGCTAGTTTTGAGGAAATCGGCAAGACACCGCAAAAGGATTTGCAGGCTGAAAAATCAACCTATCCATCCTTGTTGGGATTGGAAGAGGCCATTTCCTTTTGCAACCAAACCTTGGATCAAGCTAATGCCAAATTAGAAGAAATTGCCCAGCAGATTCCCTTTGATACAGAATCGATTGTAAGTGTAGTAGAAAGTTTGAGAATCAATGGCTAAGGAAAGAGTGGATGTACTAGCTTATAAACAGGGCTTGTTTGAAACGCGAGAACAGGCCAAGCGCGGTGTCATGGCTGGTCTAGTTGTAGCAGTTCTGAATGGAGAACGGTTTGACAAACCAGGAGAGAAAATTCCAGACGACACCGAGCTAAAACTCAAGGGTGAAAAACTCAAGTATGTGAGTCGTGGTGGCTTGAAATTGGAAAAAGCCTTGCAGGTCTTTGATTTGTCAGTAGAAGGGTCAACAACGATTGATATCGGTGCTTCTACTGGAGGTTTTACTGATGTTATGCTACAGAATGGTGCTGAGTTGGTCTTTGCAGTTGATGTTGGTACCAATCAGTTGGCTTGGAAACTACGCCAGGACCCGAGAGTTGTCAGCATGGAGCAGTTTAATTTCCGCTATGCTGAAAGGACTGACTTTGAGCAGGAACCAAGTTTTGCCAGTATTGATGTAAGTTTCATTTCCCTTAGTCTGATCTTACCAGCCTTGCATCGTGTGTTGGCTGATCAAGGTCAGGTTGTGGCTTTGGTTAAGCCCCAGTTTGAGGCAGGTCGTGAGCAGATTGGGAAAAATGGAATTATTCGAGATGCCAAGGTTCATCAGAATGTCCTTGAATCTGTCACAGCTATGGCAGTAGAGGAAGGCTTTTCAGTCCTTGGATTGGACTTTTCTCCCATCCAAGGTGGGCATGGAAATATTGAGTTTTTAGCGTATTTGAAAAAAGAAGAGTCAGCAAGCAATCAGGTTCTTGCTGAGATTGAAGAAGTAGTAGAGAGGGCGCATAGTCAATTTAAAAATGAATAAAAAAGAGAGACTTGAAAAAATTAGACGATTTGTGACAGATTATCAAATCGGTACACAAGAAGAAATTGTAGAACATTTGAAAGAGGCAGGAATCACTGCCACTCAAGCGACGGTATCTCGAGATATCAAAGAATTAGGTATTGTCAAAATTCCTTTGAGAGACAACACCTATGTCTATGAATTGCCAAAATCAATCGTAAAAAGTTTGCAACTGGCTGAAGACAATATCGAATCGGCAGAATTGATGGATAAGATGATCAATCTCCAAGTTATTCCAGGAAATACAGCTTTTGTGAAAGCTCAGTTAATCGAGACTTTTGCGGACAAGATTTTTAGCTGTTTAGCTGATGATAGCTCGATTTTAGTCATTGCCAGAAGTGAAAGTCTAGCTGAGGAAATCTTTGAACAAGTAAAAAATTGGTAGGTCTATATGTTACTTGAAATTTCGATAAAAAACTTTGCCATTATTGAGGCTATTTCCCTCAATTTTGAAAAAGGGATGACTGTCCTGACTGGTGAAACGGGTGCAGGGAAGTCGATTATCATTGATGCCATGAATATGATGTTGGGAGCTCGTGCTACGACAGATGTTATTCGTCATGGTGCGCAAAAGGCAGAGATTGAGGGGCTTTTCTCCGTTGAGAATAGTCGCCTTTTACAGGAAATTTTTGATGAGCAAGGTTTGGAAATGGGTGATGAAATTATCATCCGGCGGGAAATCTTGCAAAATGGTCGGAGTATCAGCCGTGTCAATGGCCAGATGGTCAATCTGTCTGTTTTGCGCTCTATTGGGCAACATCTGGTAGATATTCATGGTCAGCACGACCAAGAAGAGTTAATGCGTCCTCAACTTCATATCCAGATGTTGGATGAATTCGGTGACGCAGCATTTTGGGCATTGAAAGAAACCTATCAAACGAGTTTTGATGCTTATCGAAAAATGCGCAAGCAGGTTCTGGAAGTCAAGAAAAACCAACAGGAACACAAGGCTCGTATCGAAATGTTGGAATTTCAAATGGCAGAGATTGAGGCAGCAAACTTGCAGGCTGGAGAAGACCTGGCTCTCAATCAAGAGCGAGAGAAACTCCTCAACCATAAAAATATTGCGGATACGCTGACCAATGCCTATAGTATGTTGGACAATGAAGACTTTTCAAGTCTAGCCAATGTTCGTTCAGCCATGAATGACATGGAAAGTGTCGAAGAGTATGATCCTGAATACCGTGAAATTTCAAGCTCACTGTCTGAGACCTACTATGTCTTAGAAGACATTAGCAAACGTTTGGAAGCTATCATTGAGGACCTTGATTTTGATGGCAATCGCCTTATGCAGGTCGAGAATCGTTTGGACCTCCTTCATACCATTACTCGTAAGTATGGTGGGACTGTTGACGATGTCTTGCTTTATTTTGCTAAGATTACAGAAGAATACAATCTCTTGACAGGCAATAACCTTTCTTCTGAGGACATGGAAACCGAACTCAAGAAATTGGAAGTTAATCTTGTCGACTTGGCAGGGCATCTTGCCTCTGCTCGTCATGACTTGGCCCAGCAGCTCGAAGCAGAGATTAAACAAGAACTGCAAGACCTCTATATGGAAAAAGCCCAGTTTCAGGTTCGTTTTAGCAAGGGCAAATTCAGTCGTGAGGGCAATGAAACGGTCGAGTTTTACATTTCAACTAATCCTGGAGAAGATTTTAAACCATTGGTCAAGGTTGCTTCTGGCGGGGAATTATCTCGTCTCATGCTAGCCATTAAGTCTGCCTTTTCACGTAAAGAAGGCAAGACAAGTATTGTCTTTGATGAAGTGGATACAGGAGTTTCAGGCCGTGTAGCTCAGGCCATTGCACAGAAGATTCATAAAATTGGTCAGCATGGGCAGGTTCTAGCTATTTCCCATTTACCACAAGTGATTGCGATTGCGGATTATCAATTCTTTATTGAGAAGATTAGCAATGACCATTCAACAGTTTCGACTGTTCGTCTCTTGACGGTTGAAGAGCGAGTCGAGGAAGTTGCCAAGATGTTGGCAGGTGATGATGTGACCGAAGCAGCCCTGACGCAAGCCAGAGAATTGTTGAGAAACAGGGAGAAATAAGATGACAGACTATTATGTAATTGGAGATGTTCACGGAAAAGCTGGAATGCTGGAAGACCTTCTCAAAACTTGGGATGGTCAGACCCAGTTGCTCTTTCTAGGGGATTTGATTGACCGTGGTGAGGATAGTCGCCGTGTTCTTGAAATGGTCAAGAACTTAGTGGACAATCAAGGGGCTATCTGTTTATCAGGAAACCACGAGTATATGTTTTTGACATGGCTCGATGATCCAGAAGAAAGCTATGACCATTATCGTCGCAATGGTGGAGATACAACCATTAACTCTATCTTAGGTCGTCCCTTGGATGCACCGGTTGATGGAGTTGAGGATGCTAATCGTGTTGCCACCGAAGCAGCAGATTTGGTCGAATTTATTCGTCAAATGCCATTTGTGGTAGAGACAGACAAGTATATCTTTGTGCACGCAGGTATTGATTTGACCTTGGATGACTGGCATGAAACAACAGATTACAAGAAAGTCTGGCTTAGAAAACCATTCCACGAAGCAGAAAATCATACTGGAAAAATCATTGTCTTTGGCCATACACCGGTCTATGGTTTGTTAAAGCAAGAGCGTGGTACTGCTGAGCTTTGGACTACAGAAGATGGCAAGATTGGAATGGATGGAGGAGCTGTTTATGGTGGTGTCCTTCACGGGATTGTCTTTACAGACCAAGGAATGACAGAACACCACTTTATCGAAAATGACGGCTTTGTTGCTGAAGATTAGTACTCCTAGCAGGGTATGGTCTTGTCAAAATGTCAAAAACAATTTATAATAAATAGATACCCTGAAAGGAAGAGAATCATGAACTTAGAAGAATTGAAAAAACGACAGGAGAAGATCCGTAACTTCTCTATTATCGCCCATATTGACCACGGGAAATCAACTCTAGCAGACCGCATTTTGGAAAAGACAGAGACGGTTTCAAGTCGTGAAATGCAGGCCCAGCTTTTGGACAGTATGGATCTAGAGCGAGAACGTGGGATTACCATTAAACTCAATGCCATCGAGCTGAATTATACTGCAAAAGATGGGGAAACTTATATTTTCCACTTGATAGACACACCTGGGCACGTAGACTTTACCTATGAAGTTTCGCGTTCGCTAGCTGCCTGTGAGGGAGCGATTTTGGTGGTCGATGCGGCCCAAGGAATTGAGGCTCAAACCCTTGCCAACGTTTATCTGGCCTTGGACAATGATTTGGAAATCATGCCAGTCATTAACAAAATTGACCTACCAGCTGCAGATCCAGAGCGCGTGCGTACGGAGATTGAAGATGTCATTGGTTTGGATGCCAGTGAAGCAGTATTGGCTTCTGCCAAGGCTGGTATTGGGATTGAAGACATCCTTGAGCAAATCGTAGAAAAAGTACCAGCGCCAACAGGTGATGTGACGTCACCACTGAAGGCCTTGATTTTTGACTCTGTTTACGATGCCTACCGTGGGGTTATTCTCCAAGTGCGTGTTATGGATGGAGTGGTCAAACCTGGTGATAAGATTCAGCTCATGAGCAATGGCAAGACCTTTGATGTTACGGAAGTCGGTATTTTTACACCCAAAGCAGTTGGTCGTGATTTCCTTGCGACTGGTGACGTTGGTTATATTGCGGCTTCTATTAAGACAGTTCAGGATACCCGTGTGGGTGATACCGTTACTTTGGCAACCAATCCTGCGGCAGAGCCATTACATGGCTACAAGCAGATGAATCCTATGGTCTTTGCGGGTCTCTATCCAATTGAGTCAAACAAGTACAATGACCTGCGTGAAGCCCTTGAAAAATTGCAACTGAATGATGCTAGTCTCCAATTTGAACCAGAAACATCTCAGGCACTTGGATTTGGTTTCCGTTGTGGTTTCCTTGGACTTCTCCATATGGATGTTATCCAAGAACGTTTGGAACGTGAGTTCAACATCGACCTCATCATGACAGCTCCGTCTGTTATCTATAAGGTTAATTTGACCGACGGTGAGTCTATGGATGTGTCCAACCCGTCTGAATTCCCAGATCCAACTAAGATTGCGACCATTGAGGAGCCATATGTCAAGGCGCAAATCATGGTACCACAGGAGTTCGTCGGAGCAGTAATGGAGCTAGCTCAGCGTAAGCGTGGGGACTTTGTGACTATGGACTATATTGATGACAATCGTGTCAACGTTATCTATCAAATTCCTCTTGCTGAAATTGTCTTCGACTTCTTTGATAAACTCAAGTCTTCAACTCGTGGTTATGCAAGCTTTGACTATGAATTGTCAGAGTACCGCCCATCTAAGCTTGTGAAAATGGATATCCTTCTCAATGGAGACAAGGTGGATGCCCTTAGCTTTATCGTTCACAAGGATTTTGCCTACGAACGTGGAAAACTCATCGTTGATAAACTTAAGAAAATCATCCCTCGTCAACAATTTGAAGTTCCAATCCAAGCAGCTATTGGACACAAGATTGTCGCTCGTACTGATATCAAGGCCCTTCGTAAAAACGTACTTGCCAAGTGTTATGGTGGTGACGTTTCTCGTAAGCGTAAGCTACTGGAAAAACAAAAAGCTGGTAAGAAACGCATGAAAGCCATCGGATCAGTAGAAGTTCCCCAAGAAGCCTTCCTCAGCGTCTTGAGTATGGATGAAGAATAAGTTGTTTATTTGAATTTCCTTCTTCATAGGAAATTTATATAAGAATCAATCGTAAAGCAGGCTTAAATGGTCTGCTTTTTTTATTTCTAGAACAGAAAAAATGTTTGAAATGTTTGTTTGTATGTTTGTTTTTTAACAATAAACCATAAAAACAACAAAAGTATAAAAAAAGAGACAAAAAAGAACAGAAAATCGTTGACAACGGTTTCATATAGTGTTATACTTATAGCATAAAGTTAATGGAAAGAAGGGAAAACCTTATGGGATTAGATCATTTCTTTGACAAAAACCTTGTGTTTTGCTTAGAAGCGGATAATCAAGAACATCTATTTGATCAGGTTTCGACTTTATTGGAAGAACGAGAAATCGTGACTCCAACCTATCGTGAAGCCTTGATCACGCGTGAAAAGTCATTTCCAACTGGCTTAGATATGGAATTTTTGGGTAAGGATTTGCCGAATGTGGCTATTCCTCATACAGATATTGTTCATAATCTAGCTGAAAAAGTTGTGGTCGTTCGATTAGAAAAACCAGTGACTTTCCACAATATGATTGCACCAGATAAGGAAGTAGAAGTATCTTTACTCTTCTTTATCATTAATAACTCAAGTTCAAGTCAAACGAACATTCTTGCTCAGTTGATGGACTTCTTTACTGGAAATGGTCATCTTGAAGACCTATCAAAAATTTCTGAACCAGAAGCCCTCTATGCTTATATAGCTAAAGCAATTGCTTAATCTTGTCTATTAAAAATATTAAATCGGAGGAAATCCATATGATTAAAATTCTTGCTGCCTGCGGTGCAGGTGTTAACTCAAGCCACCAAATTAAAAGTGCTCTTGAAGAAGAACTTTCAAACCGTGGTTTTGATGTTCACTGTGATGCAGTCATGGTCAAAGACGTTAACGAAGATCTTATCAAAGGTTATGACATCTTCACACCAATTGCTGCGACAGACCTTGGTTTTGACCCAGGTATTCCAGTTATCGAAGCTGGACCAATCTTATTCCGTATCCCAGCTATGAGTGCTCCAGTATTTGACAATATTGAAGCAGCTATTAAAGAACACGGATTAAGCTAATTCAAATTTGTTAACATTCATATAACATAAAAAGGGAGGAACTGTTATGGATGCAATCTTTGGCCTAATCAAAGAATTTTTCACACCTATCTTAGATATGGGTGGACCTGTCATCATGTTAATCATTTTGACATTATTGGCTTTACTTTTTGGAGTGAAATTCTCCAAAGCGCTTGAAGGTGGTATCAAACTTGCCATCGCTCTTACTGGTATCGGAGCTATCATCGGTATGCTAAATGGTGCTTTCTCAGCATCACTTGCAAAATTCGTTGAAAACACTGGTATCCAATTGAGTATCACTGACGTTGGTTGGGCACCACTTGCTACAATCACTTGGGGATCTGCTTGGACACTTTACTTCTTGCTCATCATGTTGATTGTCAACGTAGTGATGCTTGCTATGAAGAAAACAGATACACTTGACGTTGATATCTTCGATATCTGGCACTTGTCTATCACAGGTCTTTTGATTAAATGGTATGCAGACAACAACGGTGTGAGCCAAGGGGTTTCACTCTTGATTGCTACAGCAGCTATTGTACTTGTTGGGGTTCTTAAAATCATCAACTCTGACTTGATGAAACCTACATTTGATGACCTTCTTAACGCTCCAAGTTCATCTCCAATGACTTCAACTCACATGAACTACATGATGAACCCAGTTATCATGGTTTTGGATAAGATTTTTGAAAAATTCTTCCCAGGTCTTGATAAATATGACTTTGATGCTGCTAAATTGAACAAGAAAATCGGTTTCTGGGGATCTAAATTCTTTATAGGTTTCATTCTTGGTATTGTAATCGGTATTATGGGAACTCCACATCCAATTGAAGGGGTTGCAGATGCAGATAAATGGCGTCTTGTTATCAAAGGATGGTTGTCTCTTGGTTTGACTGCCGGTGTATCTTTGGAACTCTTCTCACTTATTGGTTCATGGTTCATCGCCGCTGTAGAACCTCTTTCACAAGGTATTACAAACGTTGCTACTAAACGTCTTCAAGGACGTAAATTCAATATCGGTCTTGACTGGCCATTCATCGCTGGTCGTGCTGAAATCTGGGCTTGTGCCAACGTACTTGCACCAATCATGTTGATTGAAGCAGTGCTTCTTTCAAAAGTCGGAAATGGTATTTTGCCACTTGCAGGTATCATCGCTATGGGTGTTACTCCAGCTCTCTTGGTTGTAACACGTGGTAAATTGCTCCGTATGATTATCTTCGGAACACTCTTGTTGCCACTCTTCCTTCTTTCAGGTACTCTTATCGCACCATTTGCAACAGAACTTGCTAAAGGTGTAGGTGCCTTCCCAGCAGGTGTGAGCGAAACTCAATTGATTACTCACTCAACTCTTGAAGGACCAATCGAAAAACTTCTTGGTTGGACAATTGGTAACACTACAACAGGTGATATCAAAGCAATCCTTGGTGCTGTAGTCTTCCTTGTATTCTATATCGGTATCTTTGCTTGGTACAGAAAACAAATGATCAAACGTAACGAAGAGTACGCAGCAAAAGCAAAATAATGCGCTCCTATAAAATGTAAATTGTTGAAACTAGGTTGTCATACCATTAGGAGTGACAGCCTAGTTTTTTTAATAAACTATCAAGAAATCGGAGAAAATAATGGTAATTGAATTAAAATCAGAACAATTAAGTGTTCAATTTAACAGTTTTGGTGGGGCTCTTTCTTCTATAAAAGATGCTGACGGTCTTGAGTATTTGTGGCAAGGAGATGCTACTTATTGGAGTGGGCAAGCTCCTGTTCTCTTCCCTATTTGTGGTTCTTTGAGAGATGATACAGCCTTCTATATAGATGAGAAAGGGCAAGAAAGTAAAGGAAAGATTCCTCGTCATGGTCTGGTCCGCAAGAAAGAATTTGACTTAGTTGAACAAACGGAAAACAGTGTAACTTTTGCAATTGAAGACGATGAGAATAGCTATCAAAACTACCCTTATCATTTCCGCCTAGAAATCACTTATATCCTTACTGGAAAGACAGTACGGACTCAATACAAGATTCTCAATAAAGAAGCTAGTAAGCTCATGCCTTACTTTATTGGTGGGCATCCAGGCTTTAATTGTCCTCTACTGGATGATGAAGTCTATGAAGATTACTATTTAGAGTTTGAGAAAGAAGAGACTTGCTCTGTTCCACGTCCTTTCCCAGAAACGGGTATGCTTGATTTTCAAGATAGAAGTTCATGGCTAGAGGGTCAAAAAGAAGTAGACCTCAGCTATGATTTGTTTAGCACAGATGCAGTTACTTTAGATGAATTGCAATCTAGAACAATTGCGCTTCGTTCTCGTAAACATGATAAGGGATTGAAAGTGCACTTTGCAGAGTTTCCAAATCTCATTATCTGGTCAACTTTGAATAAGGGACCTTTCATTGCTTTTGAACCATGGTCTGGCTTGTCAACATCTCTTGAAGAAGGAGATCATCTAGAAGATAAGAAGAATGTTCGTCTCTTAGAGCCAGGACAAGTGGATCAAATTGGTTTTGATATCGAAATCTTTTAGATAAAAAAACACAAAAACAAACATTAACTGTTGACTTTTTCATAAAATAGGAGTATATTATGTTTGTAAGCGACAAATGATGTTTGTAGCAAACAGACAATCGCTTGTTATATTCTCTTTCGTGGAGAAGAATTATTTCTAGGATACTGGTTTCCTAAACTTGAATAAGGTGTAAGTCATCTCATTCAATCCAATTTGTCAATAAACTGCTAGAAAGCTTTTTGTAGGTAATACTCAATGAAAATTAAAGAGCAAACTAGGAAACTAGCCGCAGGCTGTACTTGAGTACGGCAAGGCGACGTTGACGCG